>NZ_CAUVXI010000258.1:0-6630 GCF_963555845.1 Protofrankia sp. Cas8
ACCTGGGCGTGCCGCCGCACACGGTTCGGGATATCGCCGGACGCTCGGCGATCGAAGTCACGATGACGATCTACGCGCCTACGTCCCTCGGCCAGATGCGGGACGCGTTGAGCAAGCTGGACGATCAGCTTCGCTGACGTTGCCGTCAGGGTTGCCGTCAAATGAAGAAAACCCCTTGGTCGAGCGAAGCTCGACACGGGGGGTTTCGGGGGGCTTGGCCCCCCGGTGGGCATCGCGGCTGGTGCGAGGCTGCACGTCAGTGCGGCGAGCAACAGAAGCTAGCGCGTGGGCAGGGGCGGGGTCGAACCGCCGACCTTCCGCTTTTCAGGCGGACGCTCGTACCGACTGAGCTACCTGCCCCGGTGCAACCATCCTGCCGAACACGGCCCAACCAGGTCGCCCCAACCGGTGAGATCAACATTACGCTGACATCAACCGATGGTGCGAGCGCGGTCCTGACGGGATTCGAACCCGCGACCTCCGCCTTGACAGGGCGGCGTGAACTCCAGGCTTCACCACAGGACCATGCTGTGTGCTGTTCAGTTGTATCACGATCTCGCTTGTGATGTTGTGTCTCTGTGAGGCCCTGCACCTGTGAGGCAGGGCGTCCCATCCCTCAGACCCACCACCGCGCCTGGCTGGCGGGGGCTTCGCTCAGGAGTGCAACAGCAGCATACAGGATGGCGGGGCGGTCCGGGGTGGGTGGGCCTGCCTGCACCTGCGCGGGGGCGGGGCACGTACCCCGCTGTGTCGTCGTCGGTCGACACCCACAACCTCCGGTGCCTCCCTCTTCGCACCTCGCGATCTACCCGCCCCGGCCCCGTTTCTTGATCCAAGCCCCTCTTGATCCACACCCCTATTGCCCGGCGGTCCTACTCCGACCCTTTCCGGTCCCCACCGGTTGCCTACCCGGCTGGCGTCCCGCTAGAGCTGTCGGTGCCCGAGCCGTGACGACCATGCGGCATGTTGAGCGCTTCGTCGCCGGAGTGCAGCTTGTCGATCGTGGCTTTGCCGTTGACGGTGGTGGTGTTGAAGGTGACAGAATCGCCAACCTTCAGGTCGCTCAGCTGCGCTTCACCGTTCTTGTCGATGTCGCTGTCGCTGGTGACCGCGTATTCGGTCGTGCTGCTACTGGTCTTGATGGTTACCGATGCCGACCCGACCGCGGTCACGGTACCGGTCTGATCGAGGGCGCCACCGTGCCTGACGCCACCGTGCCCGAAACCATGACCGTCGCCGTCGTTGTCCGGGGCGGTCTGGGTCGTCCCGGCTGATCCGCCCGGGCTCGGGCTCGGGCTCGAGGACGCTGCGGTGGCGCTGAGGGTGCCGCCCAGAATCGCTCCGGCCAGCACGCCGGCGCCGAGCAGCCCCGCCGCCTTGCCGAACCGACGTCGCTGCGGGGCCTGGTTCGTCGGGGATTCCGAGGACGGTGGGGATGGCGGTGCCGCCGCATCCCAGCCATACCAGCCAGGCTGATCCGTCATGTCGTGCCTCCTCCTGTACCGCCACCGTGGCGGTACCTACTCAGCGTGGTAGGTCGGGCTGGGCGCTACCTGACATCCGATTAGGAGAAGTTTAAGAGGTTGATGAAGGTCCGCTGAAAGGTCTTTTCGTGTCCTGTTTACCTGACAATCCTGTCCCGGTCGCCGTAGAGGTCTAGCAATGCGGAGGCACCCGGTGTGGCACCGGTTGCATGAGGAGGAACTGTGTCCCGCATTTTCCCGCGGTCGGCCGCCGCCGTTACGACCGGATTACTGGCCGCTGCCGTCATTGGTGGGGTGGCAGCCGCCGGCCCGGCCACTGCTACCGACAATCGTCACGGCCACGGGTCGACCCGACATGTGCTGTTGCTGTCCGTGGACGGCCTGCACCAGGCCGATCTGGAATGGTATGTCGCTCAGTATCCGGATTCAGCCCTTGCCCGCCTGGTCCGCCGGGGTACCGAGTTCACCCGGGCGCAGACACCGGTGCCGTCGGACTCGTTCCCGGGTCTGATCGCGCAGGTGACCGGTGGGAACCCGGCCACGACCGGGATCTACTACGACGACACCTACAACTCGCAGCTGCTGCCGGCGGGAACGACATCCTGCGCGGGTGTCAAGGCCGGTACCGAGGTCAACTACACCGAGGGCCTCGACCGCGACCCGACCTCGATCGACGCCGGTGCGCACCTGCCGGGCCTGCCCGGCGGCATCCTCGCGCTGACCGCGACACCGCAGACGCTGATCAACCCGGCCCTGCTGCCGGTGGACCCGACCACCTGCATGCCGGTCTACCCGCACTCCTACCTCAAGGTGAACACCGTCTTCGAGGTGGCGCGGGCCGCCGGGCTGCGCACCGCATGGTCGGACAAGCACCCCGCATACGAGATCGTCAACGGGCCGTCCGGTACCGGCGTCCAGGACCTGTTCACCCCGGAGGTCAACAGTACCGCGATCGGCTTCGCTTCCGGTGACTGGACCAAGGACAACGCCGCGACGCAGCAGTACGACAGCTACAAGCTGCAGGCGGTCCTCAACGAGATCGACGGCTACGACCACAGCCGGACGACGAAGGTCGGTACGCCGGCCATCTTCGGGATGAACTTCCAGACCGTCTCCACCGCCGAGAAGCTGCCCCGCTCGGATGGTCTGACCGGCGGATACCTGCCCGGCGGCGTCACCCCCGGTCCGCTGCTCGCCCGCGCGCTGGGCTATGTCGACGCGAGCGTCGCCACGATCGTGGAGGAGATCCAGCGCCGCGGCCTGACCGGCAGCACCACGGTCATCCTGTCCGCGAAGCACGGCCAGTCGCCCACCGACCCGGCCGATCTCACCCGCGTCGCCGACGGACCGATCATCGACGGGTTGAACGCGGCATGGGCTGCGGGGCATCCCGGTGCGGCCCCGCTGGTGGCCTTCGCGGTCGATGACGACGTCCTGCAGTTCTGGCTCAGCGACACCTCGGCGGCGGCGACCGCGTTCGCCCGTACCTTCCTGCTCACCCACCCGGCGGCGGGCAAGACGATCGACGGCACGCCCACCACGTTGCCCGCCTCGGGCCTCACGGCCGTTTACGCGGGGGACGGGGCAGCCGCGTTCTTCGGCACCCGTCCCGGTGACCCGCGCCATCCCGATGTCGTGGGTGTCGTGACGCACGGCGTCGTGTTCACCGGCGGTACCGGCAAGATCGCCGAACATGGCGGGTCGGACCCGCAGGACCGTGACGTCGCGCTGGTCGTGTCCGGCGCCGGCGTTGAGCACCACGAGGTGGACGGGCATCGGGTCGAGACCACCCAGATCGCCCCGACGATCCTGGCCCTGCTCGGCCTGGACCCGGACGCGTTGCGGGCGGTACGGATCGAGCACACCCGGGCGTTGCCGCTGCGCTGAGGGATTTCTCCTCGGCAGGTCTGCGACAGCGGGACCTGAGGGCGGCCGGGACCACCCATTTCGGGTGGTCCCGGCCGCCGTCGGGAAAGGCCTCGACATCTGCCCGTGGGCACGTCGCGCCGGGGGTGCCGGAGTGGTCGTCATCGGCAGGTGGTTAGATCATCAGGTGTTTGTTGTTGCATACCTGTCCGCTTTTGGTTGTGCTGTGTGCTATGGGGCCGGTTCGGTGCTGCAGTCGGTGGGCGCGCGCCGGCTTGTCACCGCCGGCGCGCTCGATCCGCGTCTGCTGCCACGGCTCGCGCGACAGCTGCCCTACCTGATCGGGCTGGTACTCGACCTTGTCGGTTGGCTGCTATCACTGGTGGCGGTGCGATCGCTGCCGCTGTTCGCGGTCCAGGCGACCCTCGCCGGCAGTGCCGGCGTCACCGCGGTACTGGCTGCGGTGTTCCTGCGCAGCCGTCCGGGACCGGCGCAACTGCGCGCGCTGGCGGCGCTCGGTGTCGGCCTGATCCTTCTTGCCCTCACCGCGCAGCCCGCGCCGCCGCGTCCGGTGGGCACCATCGCGACCATAGTGATCGCGCTATTCGTTCCCGTCCTGGTTGCCGCCAGCGCGGCGGCGGGCCGATCCCTGCGGGGAGAGCGCGCCGCTGTGGTGCTCGGAGCGCTGTCGGGGCTGGCGTTCGGCGGGACTGCGCTGTGTGCACGGGCGTTGGACGCCGATCACACCCTCGGCGCTGTCCTCACCGACCCCCTTTCCTGGGCACTACTGGCCTACGGTCTGCTCGGGTTGAGTGCGTTCGGAGCCGCGTTGCAACGCGGCTCGGTGACGCTTGTCACCGCCAGCCAGGGCGCGGCGGAAACCCTCATCCCGGCCGCGATGGGGTTTGCGCTGTTGGGGGACCAGGTCCGTCCGGGCTGCCTCCCGCTTGCCGCGATCGGGTTCGTCGTCGCCGTGGCCGCAGCGGTCGAGCTCGCAATCCTCACCCCACCCGAGCAGCCGTCTGCGCCACCTCAGCCGGATTTGTTACCATTCGTCAGCCGGACACGGTGACTAAGAGCGACCGGCAATAGGGGACACGGCGTCGCGGGGGTCGTCGACCCGGTTGGGGATGCGCGGGGATAGCTGTGCCATCGTTGCCACCATGGCGACAGGTCAACTCCAACAGAACGTGCTTCGGGACCGTGCTCGACGCGCAATGAGCAAGGTCCCGGAAGTGACGGCGTACTTCTGGATCACCAAGGTGCTGACCACCGGCATGGGGGAGACGACGTCAGATTACCTGGCCCACCAACTCAGCCCGATGATTGCCGTCGGTCTCGCCGGCGTGTGCTTGGCGGCCGCGCTGGCGCTGCAGTTCTACGTCCGTCGATATGTTGTCTGGATCTACTGGACAGCAGTTGTCATGGTCAGCGTGTTCGGCACGATGGCGGCTGATGTCCTGCATGTCGGACTCGGCATCCCGTACCTCGTGTCAACCGCCTTCTTCATGATCGCGCTGGCCGCCATCTTCACGGTCTGGTATATGAGCGAGAAAACCCTCTCCATTCACAGTATCCACACCCGTCGCCGTGAGGCGTTCTACTGGGCCACGGTAATGGCGACGTTCGCGCTCGGTACCGCACTGGGAGACATGACCGCGACAACCGCGCACCTGGGGTATTTCTCCTCGGGTGTGATGTTTGCCGTCCTGATGGCCGTCCCGGCCCTGGCCTACCGGCTGGCTGGTCTGAACGGGATTTTCGCCTTCTGGTTTGCCTACATCGTGACCCGGCCGCTCGGTGCCTCCTTCGCCGACTGGATGGGGGTGTCGCATGGTCGCGGTGGCCTTGAACTGGGCACCGGGCCGGTCAGCCTGGTTCTGGCGATTGTGATCGTCGGTTTCGTCAGCTTCCTGGCGGTGACCCGCAGGGACGTTGCGCACCCGTCCGTGCCTGGCTGGCCCGCAACCCCCGCCCGCGGCGACGATCCGGCGGATGCCGGCGGCGTCTGGTAGCGCGATCTAGTCGTACCGGCTCGTGGCGGAATCCGGCGAGCGGCCGGGCGCCATATGGCGCCCGGCCGGCTTCCCGGTGGTTTTCTTTCCGTTTGGTCGCCTGCCGGCTAACCGTCAGTCGGCTGGGTGCTCTGGTACCAGGGCGACCAGTATGAGTGCCGGTGGCGGCCAGTGGCGGCGGCAGCGTCGGCGGCGGGGTTTCCGCTCTCGCTCCCACTCCCGACCGAGCTCCCACTCCCGACCGAGTCCGCCGACGGCGACTGTGTGGCGGTCGGAGCCGTGTTGGCGACGCTGCCGACCTTTCCAGACCAGCACGACTGCGATGAAACCCACGGCGTCGTACCCTGCTGGGCGTATAGCATCCGGGCGCGGTTCCACTGCTCGGCAACGGAGGCGTTCTGCGGCAGACCGGTCCCGCCGACTGACTGCCACGTGCTGGGAAGGAACTGGAACAGTCCGCCGGCGCCTATCGAATTGACGATTGTCGGGTTGCCGCCGGACTCGCACTGAGCAATTGCCGACAACGTCTGGTCGTCCGACGGTGCCGCGCTGGCGGGCCCCGAGATTCCAATGCCGACACCGCCGACGGCGGCGGCGAGTGCCGGAATGGTGATGAGCGCGCGGGTGTATCTACTGGTTGGTCTGCTGCCGCGATGGCGGGCGCGCGAACGGGACATGGCAATGCCCTTTCCCCACGCCTACGAGGTGAGCTGTCGGGTTCGGGCTGGGAAATGCCCGGCCGCATCGTGCGGCTTCACCCCAAGGACGCCCGCTGGCGCCCGGAAAGTGGTTCCCCCGCTCCTGCCGTTGGTTTGACGATCATCGGACGGGGCAGGACTCGGCGTGTTTCGTCCGATGCGTGCTTTCGTTGCGAAGGCACGGCGGAACCCTATCGGCTACGGCTGGTCGGCCGGCAAGGGGTGGTGAAGAAGCGCACAGTCGAACATCGACCCTTGATTTCGGTATTGATCACCATTAATGCGCGTGCGCGCGCGTTCATTTTAACCAGCCAGCACCGATGGAACGTTTCCGTGACATGAGTGCCACCTTTTGGCGCATATCTTGATGCGCTTTGTGAAAAGTCCGGTTGACCGGATGACACCCGATCTCTTGCGGTAACCGGTAGTTTGGTTACTGCTGTGACGCCAGCCGATCCGAGCTTGCACCCGCACTGTCGGGCGTGAAGGGCCCGAACGAACCCAGTCCGGTGTTGATGAGCTGGGCCGCGCGGTGGACGTCGGCGGTCACCGCCTGGTGGACCTGTG
>NZ_CAUVXI010000259.1:0-6610 GCF_963555845.1 Protofrankia sp. Cas8
CTGGAACATCAACAGCTTCGACCAGTGGGGGGTGGAGCTCGGCAAGGTACTGGCGGAGAGGATCATCCCCGAACTGTCGGCGGACGGGCCGCTGGAGTTGGCCCACGACAGCTCCACCAACAGCCTCATCCGCCGTTTCCGCGCCGCCGGCACGGGCTGAGAGTCCCGGACCTGTCTGGCCGATATATCCAAACCATCCGGTTCAGGACTGATTCCCGAATCTGCTGTGACTCTGCGTCGGCGGAATTCGGAATCTTGGTTACCGTCGGTAGTATCGCTGCATCGGGTGTACGTATCTCGTGACTCGGGGAGAGACCACGCTGTTGGCGATTCCGGTCCGGGAGACCTGCCGGGTCGCCAGGACAACGCAAGCCAGGAGGTGTCGCCCCGGTGTCAACCGGCCGGGGGGCGGGGCCAGGGGTCGGGCGGCGCGGTACGACGAGCGTCGGCAGGAGTAGCGGGGGGGCGGAAACATGCAGGTCGAGGCTGGTCATCTGCGGATGTCGGTGACCCATTCCGGGTGCGATGTGGTCATCGTGCTTGACGGCGAGCTCGACACCCGCGGCCGGCTGCGGTTTCGCCAGGAGATCCATGAACTGCTGGGGCGTGGCGGCACCGCCGTGACCGTGGACGTCGCCGGCCTACGGGCCATCGACATCGCCGGGATGGCCGCCCTGCTCCGGGCCGAGTTGCTGCTGCGAGGCGTTCACTCGAGCCTGCGGGTTCGCGGCGCGTCCCCGGCGTTCATGGCGTTGCTGCGTTCGACCGGCCTGACCGGTCGCCTGCAGGTCGACGCGGGGCCACGCTGGTCGGGCGCGACCGCATCCGCCACCACCGGTGGTTCCACCCGTTGAGGCCGGGCGGCCGCATGCCCCGATGGCCGGGCGGCCGCACACCTCTATGGCCGGGCGTTCTTGGACTGGCGCGACACGATCAGTCGCAGCAGCCGGGTCGGGGGCGGTCCGCCACCGTTGAGGTCACCGTGGGGCTCGTCGTCGGGATCCGGGACCAGTCGGAGTCGGGGCCGGCGTACTTTCTCGATCATTTGTTCCACCTGGTGCATAGCCAACATGCCGATCATGAGTACCAGTGGGAATCCCAGCACAATTGCTACGGATCCGGCCATCGCGTCCTCCGAGCCTCGCCCGAAAACACGGAAAGTCCCGTTGTGATCTTTCTGTGTCATCCGCAGTCCTGTTACCCGCGGTCGCGCGAAATTCACATCCAGGCGACGGTTTCGTGCGTCCGGGGTGAGTGCCGCGGCCTCCTAGTGCCGGGCGCCCTTGGCCTCCTGTCACCATGTCTGGTATGTCGAGGCCTGCCGCCACACAACCGGCGGGCTCCGGCGGTGCCCAGCCAGGTGGCCCGGCAGGTGTTCCGTCCGCAGGCCCACCGCTGCGCGGTCCCTACCGCGGTCCGTGGCCCGTCCAGCGCGCCATCCCGACCGAGGCCCACCTGCGGGCGCGGATGCGGATGCTGGCCGAGCAGATCGAGATCTCGCAGGCCGAGATCGTCCTGTATCGGGCGGCCTATGAGCGGGCCAGCGAAGAGGAGACCGCGGACCGTCCATGGCTGCGCGGTTCCCTTGAGCGCCTCGCAGTCCCCCGCCTGGCCCGGGCGCTGGCCCGTGAGCTCGACGCCATGGAGCGGTTCCGGATGTGGGCGGAGGAGCTCTACTACCTCCAGGAAGAGGCCCGCGCCAACGGTCTGCTCAGCTCGCCGTAGAACTCACACCGGTGCCGCTCACACCGGGACGGAGAGCTCGTCGAAAAGTCGGCGGGCCTGGGCGGCTCCGGTGATGTTGCCTTTCTTCTCGTAGCAGGAGATGGCTGCATCGATCTTCGGTCCGGCCGCGTCGACCTGGCCGGTTCGGTGGAGCACCTCGGCGTAGGCCAGCCACGCCTGCGCCTGTCCGTCCCAGTCGTCGGTTCGCCCGGCCAGGTCGCATGCGGCCTCGGCGAACCGGACGGCCTCGACCTCGCGTTCACGGCCACGCATCGCCAGTACCTTCGCGTGTACCCCGCACCAGCCGGCCTGGGCGGGGACCTGGTCACCGGCAGCGGCGTCGCGGGAGCGGGACACGTAGGTGGCCGCCTCGTCGAGGCGGCCGAGTTTGACCAGGACGTCGGCGAGGGCCGCGGCACGCGTGGCCAGGTGCGCACGCTCGCCCATCCGGGCCAGCCGACGGCAGCTGCGCCGCAACTCGTGCTCGGCCGTGTCGAGGTCATCGGTGAGCAGGGCGACGCGGGCAACGACGAAGCCCCCGTAGAGCGGGTCTCCGCGGGGGCTCCGGACGTCCCAGACGATCTCTTCAGCCCGGCTCAGGTGGTCCCTGGCGGCGTCGAGGTCCCCCGCCATGGTGAACAGCAGGGCCAGCTGGGCGAGCAGGGAACGGCGCAGGCCGCGGTCGTCCCCGACGCCGGCCAGCGCCCGGGTGGCCCGCTCGACCGATTCGCCGATCGGGCGCGGGGCGAAACTCAGCAGGTGGACGAGGTCACGGCGCATGGTCTGGGCGTCACGCAGCACGCCGGACTCCTCGGCATGGCGGACGGCGGCCTGCATGGCCCGCTCCGCCTGGGCGTAGCGGCCGGCCGCCATGTGGGCGGCCGCCTGACCGCGGCAGGCGAGCGCGGCACCGACCTCGTCCCCGTCCCGGATGAAGATCGGTAGTGCCCGGGTGGCCTCGCCGAGGGTCTCGGCGACCAGCCCCTCCGGGCTTGTCGTGAACATGAGCCGCAGGTGGGCGAGGCGCGCGTGCGCCCGCAGACCGGCGTCACCGATCCGGGCGGCCCGGTCGGTGGCTTGGCGCAGCATGCGTTCGGCGTCGCTGAACCGGCCGAACGAGTGCAGCGCCCAGCCCAGGTCGATCTCGGCGCGGATGCGTAGTGGATCGGTGACAGGAAGAAGTTTGATCGCTCGTTTGAGTAGGCCGGCCGCGCCTGTCTCGTCGCCCTGACGAACCCGGTCGGCGGCTTCGATCAGACAGGTCGCGGCGTGGCGTCCGAGCTGCGCGGTCTCGGCGTCGCGCAGCCCGAGCTCGACCCGGTACCGGTAGGCCTGTTCCAGGTGATAACCGACCAGCTCGTCGTGCTCGCCGGGACGCCCGATCATCCGGGCCTGCAGCCAGGCGGCGAACCCCTGGTGCAGCTGCGCACGCTGGCGTTTGGACGTGGCCTGGTAGGCGCAGTCGCGCAGCAGGACGTGCAGGAACCGGAAGGCGTCCACGCCGGGCAGGTCTGAGCGGTCGGCATGGACCAGTTCCTTGCGTACCAGCGACTGGCAGTGCGCGGCCACGCCGGCCCGGTCGGCCGGGGCGGACAGCTCGACCACGGCGTCGAGGTAGAACCGTTGACCGACCACGGCAGCGCGTTCCAGCACCCGCCGTTCGTGCATGTTGAGCCGGTCGAGACGGGCGGCGAGCAGCGCGGAGATCGTGGGTGGAACCTGGACCGAGCCGAGGTTGCCGGTCGCGATCCACCGGTCGCCCTCCCGGCGCAGCAGCCCGTCGTCGACCAGGGCCGCGAGCGTCTGCTCGACGAACAGCGGGTTTCCCGCGGCCGAGTCGGTGATTCTCGACACCAGCGCCGGGTCGAGGTCGTTGGAGCCCATCAACGTGCGGATCAGTCGCTGGCAACGTTCCTCGCTCAGCGGCTGCAACAACATCGACGTGGCGTTGAGCTTGCCTCCGCCCCAGGTCCGGCGCTCCTCCAGCAGCTCGGGCCTGGCCAGGCACAACAGCAGGATCGGCGCCTCCCGGGACCAGTCGGCGACATGCTCGATCAGGTCCAGCAGGGTCGGCTCGGCCCAGTGCACGTCATCGAACCAGATGATCAGCGGACGCTTCTCGGCGAGCGCGGCCAGAAACGTGCGGACCGCCCAGAAGCTCTCCTGCGCACCGACCTCGGCTCCGCCCAGGCCGATCAGCGGCGCCAGCCCGTCCACCACGGCGGCGGCGTCGCCGATGACGTTGTCGACCCCGTCCAGCAGCTCGCGCAGGCGGCGCCGGCCCTCGGGCGCGCTCTCGTCCGCGGACATGCCGGTCGCCTGGCGGACCATCTCCATCAGCGGCCAGTAGGTGATGCCCTCGCCGTAGGACAGGCAGCGTCCGGTGAGCACCGTCGCCCGCGGCGCCATCGCCTCACAGAACTCCCCGACCATCCGGGATTTTCCGATGCCGGCGGGACCGAGCAGGGTGAACAGGTGGCAGGTGCGTTCCTCGATCACCTGTTCGAGGACGTCGCCCAGGCGACGGCGTTCCCGGTCCCGGCCGATCACCGGTGCGGCGAAGCCGTCCGGGGCGAACCGCGCGCCGGGGCCGATGCCGGGGTGCGCCAGGCCGATCAGGCGGTGGGCCCGCAGCGGGGCCTTCTTGCCCTGGACGACCAGGGGTCCGACCGGTTCGCTCCGCACATCCGAACGGATCATCCGCAGGGTCGTGTCGGCGATGAGGATCTCGTCGGGGTCGGCGGCCTCCTCCAGCCGGGACGCGATGTTGACCGCGTCCCCGGTCACGCCACCGCCGGTGCCCGGCCCGCCGACGGTGACCTCGCCGGTGTTGATCCCGATGCGGATCCGGAACCGGAATCCCCAGTCCCGTTGCAGATCGGCGTTGAGCGCGGCCATGCTGGCGCGGATCTCGAAGGCCGCGCGGGCGGCGCGCAACGCGTCGTCCTCGTGCAGCACGGGGATGCCGAAGACGGCGAACACCGCGTCCCCGATGAACTTCTCGACGGTGCCCCCGTGGGCCGAGATCACTTCGCGGGCGGCGCTGAAGAACCGCCACATGACCTGCTGCAACGGTTCGGAGTCGAGCTGTTCGCCGATGGCGGTGTAGCCGGTGACGTCGCAGAACATGATCGTGACAGTCTTACGGGCGCCGATCCCGAACGTGGGCAGCGGCGTACCGCAGGAGAAGCAGAAGCGCGCTTCTTCCGGGTTGGCCTTTCCGCATGTCGGGCAGGCGACCATGTGCCGGATCGTAGGCCGCGGGGATGCCAGACGGGACGCTGATACACGTGTCAGTCGTTTCGGATGATCGTGATCTGTCCCACAGCCCTGGGCGGGGGATCAGCTACAACCGTTTCCGGCGACGGTTTCCGGCGGCCCGTCCGGCCCGTCCGGCCCGTCCGGCCCGATGTCGGCGGCGGTGCCCTCGATGGCGTCGAGCACCGATCGCAGTAGCTGGAGGAACTCCTCGCGCTGGGCCGCGGACAGATGTCTGGTCATGGCACCGACCTCCGCGGTCCGGTGTCGGTCCGCGGCGGTCAGCCGGGCGCGACCGGCGTCGGTGAGGGCCACGAGCAGGGCACGCCGGTCGGTCGGATGCGCGGTGCGGATGACCAGCCCCTCGCCTTCGAGCCAGTCCACCGTCTCGGTCATGGTCCGGGCGGTGACGTCGGTGGCGTCGGCGATGTCGCGCAAGCGGGAAGGTCCGCGCCGCTCGACGAGTTGCAGGACCTTGAAGCGGGAGAGCGTGAGCCCGGCCGTGACCTGAAGGGTGTCGTTCACGCGATGACGCAGTCGGTGACTGACTGCCAACAGCGTATCGATGATCTCATCACCAGTTTGCGGCTTCATTGTTCAGCCATCTTTATTTTGAGGGACATGGATAGTGAGGTAGCCTCATAAAGTACCACCCAGCCGACCGAGGTTGCGATCCGTTGCGGTTGGTCACTCATGGTTAGGGAGAGGTCTATGAGTCCCGTCCGGAGCCCTGCTCGGATCCGGCGTGCGGCGCCCGCGCTCGACCAGCGCGTCGCGGCCGCGGTCGTCTTCGCCGCGACGATGTTCATCAGCATCATGGACGTCACGATCGTCAATGTGGCCCTGCCCTCGATCGCCCGTGACTTCGGCGCCTCGACCGGTTCGATCGAGCTGGTGGTGATCGGCTACCTGGTCAGTCTCGCCGTCTTCATCCCCGCGTCCGGATGGTTGGGTGACCGGTTCGGGACCAAACGGGTCTTCCTGGTGGCGCTGGCGGCGTTCACGGCCGCGTCCGCGCTGTGTGGTGCTGCCACCAGCCTTGATGCCCTGGTGGGGTTCCGGATGCTACAGGGAGTCGGCGGCGGCATCCTGATGCCGGTCGGGACGGCCATGCTGTTCCGGGTTTTCCCGCCCGAGCAGCGGGTGCGGGCCGCACGTGTGGTCATCGTTCCCACTGTGATCGCGCCGGCGGCCGGTCCGGTGCTCGGTGGCATCCTCACCGACCACCTGTCGTGGCACTGGGTGTTTCTGGTGAACCTACCGGTCGGGTTGGCCGTGTTCGTGTTCGGCCTGGTCTTTCTGGCCGAACACCGCGAGCCTGCCGCTGCCGGCCGCTTCGACCTGGTCGGGTTCGTGCTCGCGGCGGCGGGATTCGCCCTGATCCTCTATGCGCTCAGTAGCGGGCCGGGCAGCGGCTGGGCATCGGCCAAGGTCGGTGTCGCCGGGTCCGTCGGCCTTGGCGCGACTGTCCTGATGGTCAGCTGGGAGCGTCGTCGCGACCGTCCGCTGCTCGCGCTGAGACTGCTCGGCGAGCGGCTGTTCCGGGCGACCAACCTCACGATGCTGTTCGCGACGATGGCCTTCCTCGGCACGCTCTACCTGATCCCGCTGTTCCTGCAGGACGCCC
>NZ_CAUVXI010000260.1:0-6582 GCF_963555845.1 Protofrankia sp. Cas8
GCCAGGTCGCGGGCCTGCTGGGCGGCCTCCTCGTCGCCGGCGCCCGCGGAGCCGGCCGGGCGGAGCCCCGCCGTGCCGGTCGTCGGCAGGCCGTCGTTCGTCGGGTGGACGGTCGGGGCCGGCGGGGTGGAGTCGGCGGCGCGGAAGACGGCCTGCCAGGCGTCGCGCATGTCCTTCAGCGACGCGAACCGCCGCGCCGCGTCCCGGTCGAGCGCGCGGAGGAAGAAAGATGTGAGGCCGGAGCGGATCGCCGGGTCGAACGCCTCGGTGGCCACCGTCGGCGGGCCCACGGTGAACCGCGTCTCGGCGGACCCGTCGCCCCAGAGCGGCAGCTCGCCGGAGGCCATCTCGTGCAGGGTGACCGCCAGGGCGTAGCGCTCGGCATGGTCGTCGTAGGCGGTGCGGGTGCCGGCGCCGAGGAACGGGTCCAGGTAGCGAGGCGTACCGGCGCTGGTGTCGCGGACCGAGATGTTGGCCAGCGAGAAGTCGATGAGGACCAGCTGGTAGGTACGGTTCGGCCGGCGGCGGATGACGATGTTGTCCGGCTTCAGGTCGCGGTGGGCGACGCCCTCGCCGTCCAGGTAGTCGACCGCGCCGAACAGGTAGTCGCTGTAGGTTTCCAGCTCGTCGACCGAGAGCCGGCCCTCGCGCAGCTTGCGCGCAACGGTCTGCTCGCCGGCGTGGTCGAGGACGAGCACCGTGCGTCCGCCGATGACCAGCGTGTCCGGGCGGGCCAGGCGGATCACCCGCGAGTCGTTCAGCCGGCCCAGCACCGACGCCTCATGTTCCAGGCGCGCCGCCCGCTCGTCGGAGAGGGCGACCTTGAGGACCTCGTCGCGGTTGGTCTTCTCGTTGTGGGCCAGGAAGGCGCGGCTCGTCGAACCGGTGCCCAGCCGCTCCCTGATCCGCCACTCGCCGCCGACCAAGTCGCCGCGCTGGGCCTCCAGCGGGTCAGCCTCGGGCTCCTGCTCGGCCTGCTCCGCCGCGGGTGGGTCCGGCGGCGTGCCGTCCGCGGCGCTGTCGCCGGGGGCGGCCGCCGGGACGTCCGGCCGGGTGAACTCGTCCTCGACGAGCAGCAGCCAGTCGAGCAGCTCGCCGACGCTGGAGAAGCGGTCGTCGGGCAGCGGGCGGGTCGCCTGCGCTACCAGCTCGTTCGCCGCCTCGGACAGCGAATCGACGACTTCCGCCGGGTGCAGGCCGCCCGACTGCTCCAGCCTCGCCTTCAGCGTGTTCGGGCTGTCCGCGGGCGGCTGGCCGGTGAGGATCAGGTAGGCCAGCGCGCCCAGGCCGAAGACGTCGATGCCGACCGGGTCGGGGTAGGGGGCGCCGATCTCGGGCGCCAGGTAGCCGGCGGCGGCCAGCTCCAGATGCGGCAGGAACCGGGCCGCGGGCTCCACCGCCAGTTCGAGCGACGTCTTTGTCATCGCGCTCGTCAGCGCGCCGGTACCCGAGCCGGCGTCGCGGGCCGCCGCCTGCCAGTCACGGATCATCAGCCTGGGTGCGAGCCAGCCCTGCTCGCCGTTCCCGCCTGCGCGGCGGCCCCGGCCGCCGGACGGCACGACCAAGACGCTGCGGGCGGCCAGCGCCCGGTGGTAGAGATGCCGGCCGTGCGCGTAGGCGACCGTCTCGGCCAGCTGGCGGATCATGTACAGCCGGGTGCCGGCATCGAGGCGGTCGCCGTACCGGTCGAGATAGTGGTCCAGGCGCATCTCGTCCGGCCGGTGGCGGAAGATCAGCGCCGGGCCCGCCTCGTGGCTCTCCAACCCGTCGACCTGGACGATCCCCGGATGGTTGATCCCGTGTAGCACCAGGAACTCGCGGCGGGCGACCGCCTCCCGGTTCGCCCGCTCGGCTTCCCCGGCGGCCCGCTCGACAAGGTAGATCCGCACCCGTCGCCGCTCGGAGGCGACCTGGGCGTGGGCGGCATGGTAATCCTGCCAGGTCGGGCCGGAGTCGAATGCCGGGAACTCCAGCTGCCAGGAGCCAACCCGCTGGTGGCGCCGGCTGCGGGCGATCCCGGCCGCCGGCAGCAGCTTGGCCAGGGCCTTGGACAGCTCGGGGGTGACCCGCTGCCGCTCGTCGCGCAGCGGTGCGTCCAGCAGACCGGACCAGATCGACGGCAGCGCTACGCCGCCCTTACTGTTGCTCTTGCTGGCGCTCTTGTTGGTGGCGCCGCCCGGGGTGCCTCGCTCGGGGTCGAAGACCCAGTGGAGCTGATGGTCGGGGAGCTCGACCCGTAGGGTCGGG
The DNA here is from genome assembly GCF_963555845.1 of Protofrankia sp. Cas8. Taxonomy (NCBI): domain Bacteria; kingdom Bacillati; phylum Actinomycetota; class Actinomycetes; order Frankiales; family Frankiaceae; genus Protofrankia; species Protofrankia sp. Cas8. The sequence goes on from NZ_CAUVXI010000260.1 coordinate 2,248, forward strand.
TTCGACAGGAAGACCGCCGGCTGGATGAACGGGATCTTCGTCCTGCTCGCGCGGCCGGCGTTCTCCAGCAGGGACCGCAGCTCCTTGGACTTCTGGTTCGCCAGGTGCAGCGGGTTGTCGAAGATCCGGGTGTCGCCCGAGTGGCGGTGCTGGGTCCAGTTCGACCCGGACGCGGTCAGCCGGCCGACCAGGCTCTTGATCTCGATGAGGTAGACGCCGCCGCGGGCAACGACCAGCAGGTCGACCTCGCGGATGTGCCCGGTGGTCGCGGTGAAGGTGAAGTTCGACCAGGCACGGTACGGCTCGGCGTCCGGCAGCAGCAGCCGGACATGCTCCAGCGCCTCCCGCTCATGCGGAAACTGCGACGGCGTGACCGTCTCCCACCGGCCCTGCCCCTCGCGCACCCCGTCTCCTCGCCGTGTCCGCGACCCCGCCCCAGCTGTCGCGCCCGCTATGTCACCACCCGCGACACTAGCCCTGTCCTTACTAGCCCTGTCCTTCGCACGTGCGTGCGGAGGACCCGACTGTTCGACAGCGTCCAGCTCCGGCCGACATGGATCGGTAGACGATCATGAGATAGTGATCATACGGTGTGTTGGAGGTGCGCCTCATTCGCCTACTTTGGGTGATGGGGAGGCTGGGGTCAGCCGCTGCTGTCGAGGGCGTGAAGGAGGGTGCTGGTTTTGACGCGGTAGATGCGGCCGAAGCGGTGGACTTCGCAGGGGAATTCGCCGCGGCGGGCGAGTTCGTAGGCGCGGGCGGCGGTCATGAAGGCGTTCATCGTGGAGGCGGCCAATGGGACCTACGAGCGAGGCAGACAGGGGCCTGGGCCGCATCCCGGGCGTAGCTGAGGAGCCCGACCCGCCGTTCGGCACGCTGCTGCGCGCGTGTTCGTCCTCCGCCGTGCATCTGGAGATGCGAGATTCCTACGACGGCGGGGATCCGTGGTTTCAGGCGTGGCTCGTCGGGGACCAGGAGGAGTTCCGACGGCGACTGGCGCCCCGGCCATGGCTGGACCTGATCGCCGAGGTGACCGGTCATGGGGTCGAGGTCCGCCGGGTCCGGATCGTGTCGGAGCCGGTGACCGACTACATCAGGTTCGAGCATGCGACGACCGCGTCGAACGTCGCCGCGGGCGAACAGGTCCGCTGGCTGCCCCGGCACCTGGCCACCGGCCTGCTGCTCCCGGCTAACGACTTCTGGGTTTTCGACGGCCAGCAAGCTCAGTTCAACTACTTCTCCGGCCGAGGAGAGTTCCTCGATACGCGCCTGTCACCCGACGCGGTGATCGCCGCGCAGTGCGCGACGGCGTTTGAGGCTGCGTGGGAGCGGTCCGTGCCGCATCAGGAATACGACCTGACCTAAAGTCGATCTTCCCGCCGTCGCCGCGGTCTTCCTCCTGTGCAGCCACCGTCCTCCAGTGCCCAGCAGGCCCGCCAGCTCCTCGCGGACCGGCTTCGCGACCTCCGGCGCGACGCCAATCTGACCGCGATCGAGCTGGCTGCCCGCGCCGGCTGGGAGCGCACGAAGGTTTCGAAGATCGAGCACGCCACCCGTCCCCCGTCCGTAGCGGACATCCGCGCGTGGTGCCAGATCTGCGGCGCCGAGAACGAGACAGCAGATCTGGTCGCGTCCCTGCACACGGCGGAAGGGATGTGGGTCGGATGGCGACGGATGGAGCGCTCCGGGCTCCGCCGTGCTCAGGAGGAGCGGCTGCCCCTGTACGAACGGACCCGTCAGTTCCGCGCCTACAGCTGCTGGATTGTTCCGGGTCTCATCCAGACCGAGGACTACACGCGCGCCGTGCTTCGTGCCTACCAGCAGCGGCGCGGAGTCCACGACGATGTCGAGGCAGCGGTCGCGGCTCGGATGAACCGCCAGCGCGTCCTGCGCCGCAACCAGCGCACCGCCGCATTCCTCATTGAGGAGTCCGTGCTGCGCAACGGCTTCGGCGGGCCGGCGGTCATGCGCGGCCAGTGCGCACACCTGGCCGAGGTCACGACCTGGCCCGCGGTGTCCCTCGGCGTCATTCCCGCCTCTCCCGATCGTGGGATGGCCGGTCCAGCCGAAGATTTTTGGATCTTCGACAACGACCGGGTGAACGTCGAGCTGGTCTCGGGATTTCTCACGGTCACCCAGCCGACCGAGATTGCCCTCTACGCGCAGATGTTCGCGCGCTTCAGTGAGATCGCTGTCTACGGCGCCCGAGCCCGCGACCTCATCGCGACCACGAGTCCGCCACCGTAGTCCGACTTGCCACACTCGGGCACACTCCTGGCCCTGGTGATCTCACTGTGTGATGGAGCTTTGCGACAGCGGCCTGCCCGGTGCGGAGCGCGAGTTCGGCGCGCGGGGATACGGGCCGCACGCCGCCGAGGCCGTCGAGGCGCTGGTCGCCCAGATCAAAGCCTGGGACGCCCACGGCCGGGAGATTCCCGGCGACGCCTTTGCCTACTGGCCCGTGGGGAGCGCCATCCCCTCGTCCTGTGACGCTTCCGTGTGCCGGTTCCGGAAGAGCCACGGCACCGCCACCATCACCTGGCCTCCGGCCGGCTAGAAGGGCTTCGTCGGGAACCGCGGCAACCTCCTCCACCGACATGAACGAAACCAGCTGCAACAGGTTGGACGATCTGACGGACAGGAGTGCATACAGTGCGTGAACGGGCGTCTGCTCGGTCGGGAGTTCGTGCAGGCGCCAGGCTGGTATCTGGTTTCCGCGGAGGAGGTCTCGCATCTGGTCGGCGAGCCGGTTCTGGCCGATCACGTGGATCTCGCGGGACTCCGCCAGGCCATACAGCGTCACGTCGAGTCCGGCCCGGTCCGCGTACTGCTCGCGGATCGTTGACGAGCGTGCTCGGCCTCCGAGGAACTGCGGCGCGACGATCATCAGTGCATCGCGGGCGGACTTGCCGGCGTACCCGGACATGGAACCTGTGAAGTGAACCAGTCGAGGGGCAGTTCCGGCGGTTCCCTGGCTCATGCGGGACGCCTCCAGACCTCCACAGCGAACGCCAATTCCAGCCGTTCGCCCGACCTGCGATCACGCCGACTCACAACATCACAAATCGGCTGGTTGGCATCGGACCAGGTCAGGCGTGGCCGTCCTGGAGGTAGCTGGCCGTGCCGCGGTCGAGCGCGGTGATGGCTGTTTGGGCGCGGCGCCATACGTAGGGACGCAGGAGCCGCGCGGCCTCGTTCGGTGGGCAGAAACGGACAGCGGCTAGCTCTGGGTCGACGGGACGGAGCGCGCGGGCCCTGTCGGCAGGCAGTATGCCGCCGTCAAAGACGAACGCTAGGAGGTCGTCCCAGGGGCCGTGCGGGGAAATCCAGTCCACGCACAGCAGCTCGCCCACGGGTAGGTCGAGGTCGAGTTCTTCTTTGAGCTCGCGTCGGAGGGCGTCGCGGGGCGGTTCGTTCGCTTCGGCCATGCCGCCGGGGAGGTCCCAGTCGGGTTTGTAGGTCGGGTCGACCAGCAGGAGGCGTCCGGTTTCGTCGCGGACGAGGGCGTCGGCGGAGACGCGTTTGCGGGCTTGGCGGGCGTTGCCGTCAGCGAGGTGGGCGAACTCGGCGGCGCCCCGGTCGCGGTAGCTGTCCTCCCACTCCTGTGCGGTGCTCATGACGCCTCGACAGCTGCGGCGGGCAGGGCCGTGTTGACCCGGCCGAGGAACTCGGCGACAGCTGGTAGGCCGACGTGCGGTTCGAGGCGGCGGCCAAGTGCCCGCAGGTGGCTGACGACGCGGTCGGAGTCCAGCTGCGTGGCGGCGTCGAGCACCCGTGTGCCGGCGTCGCAGGTCGCGTCGAGGTCGCCGCGCCCGAGGTACACAGTCGCCAGCGTGAGGTGGGTGAAGGCCCGGCTACGGGTCCGGTCAGGTGTGCGCAGCTCCAAGACCCGCAGCGCCTCGCGTTCGGCCGCAGTCCAGTCGTGCAGGTCGCGCAGGCAGACGGCGGCTTCAGCGGCGAGCGCCGCTTCGTCGAACGGGCTGAGCCATTCGTCGCCGGTGGGCACCGCACGAGCCAGTTCTCGTTCGGCGTTCCGCAGCGCGGCCAGGCACGCGACCGATGCGCCCGCCAGGGCGTTCCCCCGTGCCGTCATGGCGTGCAGGCGGCTTCGCAGCGCCCCGCACTGCGGATCATCCGGCACCAGCGCGAGGCCCGCCTGGGCGAGCCGGACAGCGTCGCGGGCGCGTTCATTCTCCAAGGCTAGTTGACTCTGGCTGACGAGTACCTGCGCGCTCAGCGCCTGGTCGCCGGCCGCGGTGGCGAGGCCGAATGCCTGGACGAAGTGCTGGGCCGCGAGGTCGCCGCGGTCGTCATCGTAGGCCAGCCACCCCGCCA
>NZ_CAUVXI010000261.1:0-6503 GCF_963555845.1 Protofrankia sp. Cas8
GCGCCTGTCGGTTTGTCGTTGAGGTAGAAGTTTCCAGCGCTGTAACGCAATGCCTCGGTGGCCGCGGCGAGGGCGGCCCGGTCGCGGCCGAATACCGCGCCCGTCAGCGCATAAGGCGCGGCATCCGCAACATCCTTCATGATCGTGGAAAATGCATCCGAATCCGGCCTCGGTCGATCGTCGTACACATGCACGGCCAGAATCGGTCCAAAGTACTCAACCGCGAACACTTCGTGCGCGGGGTCGGCACACACCACCACGGTCGGTTCCACGAAGTACCCGACCCGGTCGTCGGTACCGCCACCGACGAGGACCGACACCGCCGGATCCGCCCGCAACCGCGCGAGCAGTGCCGCCAGCCGGTCGAATGCGCGTCGGTCGATCACCGCACCGCCGAAAAGACTCAGGTCCGACACATCGCCATAGGTCACCGCGGCGGTCTCGGCCACCAGGCGGTCCCGCAGGCCCGCCTGCCACATCGAGGCGGGCAGGTAGGCGCGGGACACCGCCGAGCACTTCTGTCCCTGGTACTCGAACGCACCGCGGACGAGGGCGACCAGCACGGCATCCGGGTCGGCACTGGGATGAACCAGGACGAAGTCCTTGCCACCGGTCTCACCGACCAGCCGCGGGTAGGTGCGGTAACCCTCGATCCCGTCGGCGACCGTCCGCCACATCCCGCGAAAGGTGGCGGTGGAGCCGGTGAAATGCACGCCGGCGAGATCACGGTGGCGCAGCGCGACCGCGGAGACGGCCGCGCCGTCCCCGGTGACCATGTTGACCACTCCAGGGGGTAGGCCGGCTTCCGCCAGCAACGACATGGTGTGGTGGGCGGCGAGCTGCTGGGTCGGGCTGGGCTTCCAGACCACCGTATTACCCATGATCGCCGGGGCGGTCGCCAGATTCGCCGCGATCGAGGTGAAGTTGAACGGTGTCACCGCGAGGACGAACCCCTCGAGCGGGCGGTAGTCCATGCGGTTCCATGTCCCGGGGGACGAGGCCGGCTGCCCGGCGACGATCTCGCGGGCGAACGCGACGTTGAAACGCCAGAAATCGATCAGTTCGCAGGCCGCGTCGATCTCCGCCTGGTAACAGCTCTTGCTCTGCCCCAGCATGGTTGCGGCGTTGACGGTATCCCGCCACCGCCCTGCGAGCAGCTGCGCCGCCCGCAGAAACACAGCCGCGCGGTCGTCCTGGCCCAACGCCCGCCAGCCCGGCCCGGCCGCGAGCGCCGCGTCGACGGCGTCGGCGACGTCCCGCGGTGCCGCCGCGCGGCCCGACCCCAGCACCAACGCACGGCGGTGCGGGGCCACCACATCGAAGGGCTCGCCCGTTCCCGGCCGCGACGCACCCGCGATCACCAGCGGTAGCTCGACGTGGTCATCGGCCATCGCGGTGAGCGCCGTCTGCAGGCGGTCACGCCATGCGCTGCGCGGCGCGTAGTCGCGGACCGGTTCGTTCACCGGCTCCGGAACGACCGTGACGGCATCCATCCGAGCCACCCCTTGACTGTGCAGCAGAACCAATGCGCCAGAACCAATGCGGGAGATCCACCCATCAACGTCTGGACCAGGCGCTGAGAGCGACCGACAATAGGGGCGCTCTAAATGAGATCCGCCAGTTCCTGGGTGGCGTACCAGAGCAGTTCATACCCGTCGGCCTCGTCGACCAGGAAGGCTGCATCCTCGCCGCCGAGATCGGCCTCCACCATGGCTGCCGCGGCCGCCTCGACAGCGGCCTGCGCATCTGCGCCATCCACGTGGATGGCCCGGACCTCCGCTATCGGCACGGGTACCGTGACCTCGACCACCCCACGATCAAGATCATCACGAAACCGCACGTGGTGGTCGTCAACCTCCACCGCGAACACGAGCCGGCGCCGCGGTGCCCTCGGATCGGCATCGAGCAACCTGAGGCTGGCCCGGGCCGCCTCAAGGAGCAGGGCGTACTCCATCTCGTCCGTGTCGGACCGGGCGTACCACTCCCGCACCGATCCGGTCACGGCGAAGCCCAGGCCGGCGGGAACCACCCGGTCCGCGAGGACACCCTGAGCCGCCGACAGGGTTGACGCCAGATACACACGCACCATGCCAGTGTGCCGGGCGCAACCCCACCGTCCGGCCGGGGGTGGGGTTGGCGGGCGCTCTAACCCGGCCAGGCCCGGAGGCCGGTCCACCCGGGGTGGTAGACCCCCTCGCCCGCCGGTTGAACCGCCGGTTGAACCGGCGGGCGTACCGCCGGTCGTACCGGCAGCTCAACCGGCGGCCGCGAGCGGCCCACCCGCGGCGTCGGGCAGCGCCAGGACCGCCGCGCTGGTCTGCAGCGAGGTCTCGAACACCTCGCGGCGGCGGCTGAGGTCCATGACGTTGGCGCCGATGACCGCCAGGTCAGCCGGCCCCGGGCAGATGACCGTGACCTTCGTGCCAGCGGATCGCAGCAGTTCGGCCTCGCGCATCACCACCCGGGTCGCCCACCGCCGCATCTGGCGTTCGAGTCGGGCCAGGGCGCCCCGCGGTTGGTCCAGTGCGACGGAGCAGGCAGGGGCGAGCACGAGTGCTTCGTCCAGCCCGGCGTCGGTGAGCACGTCCACCGACGCCGGCGACCTCGTCCCGCCGTCGACGTATGGCCGCCCACCGATCATGACCGGCGCATACCAGGACGGAATCGCGCAGGAGGCCATCACTGCCTCCGCGAGCGAAGCCCGCGGCGCCCCCGGCGAGCCGAACACGACCCGGGTCCCGGTGTCGTAGTCCATGGCGACGATCCACGGTTTCACCCATGCAGGCCGGGTGGGGACGGTACTGTCCGCCGCGGACACGAGCTCGCCGATCGCGGCAAGCGTCCCGCGCCCCTGCGGGAGCAGGGAGACCAGAGCCACCAACGGAGTGACGCTGCGTGGATGGCGCGCCGAGGCGGCCAACAGCCGGCGGGAGCCGATCCGCATGCGCGGCCTCGGCGGCAACGCCGAACCGAGCCGCGTGTAGTCCAGAACCGGATCACCGAACAGCGGCCGCCCGTACTCGGAGTTGACCATCGTCTCGACCCCGGTGCCGGTCCCGATCAGAGCGGCGAGAACCGCTCCGGCGGATGTGCCGACGACCATGTCCATGGTGCGGACGTCGATCCCGGTCGCGTCCTCGTATGCGCGCAGCGCGCCGATCATCCATGCCGATCCGAGCACGCCCCCGGCACCCAGGACTAGTCCACGACGGGGCGCCCGTCTGCTAACCATCAGCCACCTCCCGCTGTGCGCGCACCCTCGGGGTGCACGCGATCTCGCCGCCAACCGCCGCCCAGATCTGGCAGCGACGACGTGAACGCGCCCGGCTCTGCACCGGCCTTACTCCGAGGGCTCCTCCTCACCGAAACTGGTCTCAAGCACACCCCACACCCGCAGCCGTTCGGCGAACTCCTGCGGCGTGGTGTCGTGCAGGAGGGCCAACGCCCGCAGATCACCGTCCCGGATGGACAGGACCTGCCCGGCGTAGTCGTCACGCTGGCGCTGAATCTGCGCGACCCAACGCCGTACCAGCGCGGAGGAGTCCGGCGGTGCCTCCGTGAGCTTTTTCAGATTGAGGACGGTACGGGGCCGGTGCTCGCGCGGCGGCAACGCCTCCTCGTCCGGCAGAAGCGCCGACACCGGCACGCCGTAGAACGCCGCCAGCTCCGACAGTTGATGGACGCTGATCATCCGATCGCCGCGCTCGTACGAACCGACCGCCGCGGTCTTCCATCGCCCGCGTGACTTCTGCTCCACCCCCTGCAGCGACATTCCCTGCTGGATCCGTATGGCCCGAAGACGGGCTCCCACGGCCTTGGCGTACTCCCGGCTCACCCGATTACACCCCCCGCCGCCTTGATAGAGCATTTGATGATCATCTATTACTCCCGCCTACTGCGATGACGCAAGTGCTCACCCTAACTTGCTGTCATCAAAAATGGTTGGTTGCCCCTTAAATATGCAAAACGTGACCCCCTCGACACAATTGTTACCTTCCGGCAACGATCAGTCCACTTGTCGGGTCAGAACGCCGATGCCGACGGCGGCGACGCCGCCGCCGACCCCGACACGCCGCTGCGAACAGCGAACCGCCCGCCAACCGCTCCTCTTTCCGTACGATCAGTCACCCAGACAGACTGCCCAGGAAGCGCGGTCAGTAACCGTTCGACGCGAGGATTAAAAGGACATTTTCGAAAAAATACGATATACGCAACCGGGGTCGGTCGCCCGGACCTGTGGCACCTCGTGTGAACGCGCTCAGCGACGCGTGGCCGAGCGTCGACGGCGCCCGCGTACCGGGCGGCCGGCCACCCGCGCGGCGAGTTCGCCGATCGCGAGCCGGGCCGGCGACTGCGGAGCGACATCACGCAGCAGCTGGCCGGCGGCCTGGGCGGTGTCCATCGCAGCCGTGTCCAGGGGCACCAGCGCGACCGGCTCCGAGCCGACATGGCGCACCATCGCGCGAGACACCTCCCGCCGGGCGTCGCCACCGACGGCCGAGCCGCGCAGCCGGTTCACCACGATCCACGGATCCGTCCCGGGAACGACCTCGCGCAGATCGGACAGGCCGCGGACGAAACGAACCAGGCCCACCGGCTCCGCCGATGCCACGGCCAGGATGGTGTCGGCGGCGCCGAGTACCGCCTGGGTCGCCCCGTTGCGGCGTGGAGCGGCCGTGTCGAAAGACAGCTCCTCGTCCATCTCAAGACAGAACCCACAGTCGACCACGACAAAACTCGCCAGCCTTCGTGCCAGTGCCAGCACCACCTCGATGGACGCCGGTCGCAGCTCCGGCCATCTCGCCGGCCGGGCGATCCCGGGCAGGACCCGCAATCCGCCGCCCAGGTCCCTGCACAGCACCGCGAGGCGGGGCACGTCCAGGGTGCCCTGGTTCGCCGCCCGGGCGGCGGCGGCAAGCCCGGGGGCCTCCTCCAGCAGCCCCACCAGCTGGCCGATCGATCCGCCGTAGACATCGGCGTCGACAAGCACCGTCGACATCCCCATCCCGGCCAGTTCGGCCGCCAGACACAACGCCACCGTGGTGCGGCCCGGCGCGCCGGTGGGACCCCAGACCGCGATCACCCGACCCGCGCCGAGTTCAGGCAGGTCGACGGCATCGGGCACCGGCACCACTGGCGCCACGGCGGCAAAGCCCGCCATCGGCTCGCTGTAGGAGCCCGTGGGCAACGCCGCGTGGCCACGGTCGGAAAGCGCCCGGGCCGCCTCCACCACGGCGGCCGCGACCACCTCTGCGGTCGAGTCAGTTGCGATCACCGCCGCGACACCGAGCTGGCGCAGCCTGCGCTCGCCATCCTCGTCGCCCGGCACAATCAACCCGATTGCCGCGACCCCGGCGATCGCCAGACGCGTCAGCGCCTCCCGGTCCAAGCGGCGTAGGTCCGCCGACACCAACGCGGCCCGCGCGGCGCCCGTTGTGGCGGCAGCGAGCAGGTCGGGCAGATCCACACATCGCCGGACGACCGTCACCCCGAGGTCACGGCGGTCGAAGGCGGTCACGAGCCCGGACTCGACCACCGAGTTGGTGACCGCGGTGAGGATCGGGAGGCTCATTGCGCATATCCCGGCACAGCGCTTGGACCAGCCCCGCCCACATCGCCACGGGCGCCGCGTTCCAGCTTGACGAGGTCGACCCGCTCACTTTGCGAGGCTGCCACAGCATTGATGGCGAGATCGACCGGAACTCTCAACGTCAACGAGTGGGCACCACCAGTGAGAGTCTCCCTCGAGATGAACTCGACGTCGTGCAGCACCAGAACCTCCGTGCCGCTGCTTCCCACCGCTGATTGAGCTGCCTGCGCAGACTGGCCAGCCTGCAGTGCCGCGCTTGGAGCCACGGTGTTGGAACGCTGGTAGGCGAAGAGATCCACATGATCACCCGGAGCGAGAGACGGTGCCCGACCGTCCTTCACGACCACCGACACCAGCCGTGTCGGGATGACGTTACTGCGCACGAAGTCAGCGCCGCTGACCAGCTCCCCGGCTGAAACCGGACGGGAAAGCATCGCCCCGACTATCTCCGGACCACGCTCGCCGGGGTAGTAACGCTTCGCGGCGTCCAGGCTCAGGTACGCCGAGGTCGTGGCCAGATCACCAGCCACCACGACATGCCCGGCCGGAAGGTCCCCCTTCGCCACGACCCAGGCGCGGGTCCTGTCCGCCGTGGCGAACAGGCGTGCGCCCAGCACAACGGACACCAGCACCAGCAGGACGCCGATGAGCAGGCGGGAGTCGCGCCAGCGCGGGCGGGTCAGCCGGCGCCCCGGCGGTGACGGCACCGCAGCCGGCCCCTCGGTACGTGTGGCTGCGGGCGTGAGGTCGGTCACCCGGACCTCCAGGTGGCTCGTGTCCGGCGGTGCCCACGACGGCGGCGTCGTTGGCCAGCCAGGAGCTGCTGATTGGCGGACAGCGGGCGCCGCGACACAGACCGGATGGTCGTGGATGTCCGAGACTCCCTGATCGCCGAGCGTACGTGGTCTGCGAC
>NZ_CAUVXI010000262.1:0-6463 GCF_963555845.1 Protofrankia sp. Cas8
AAGCGTTCACCATGGGGTATTTTGTGATACCCGTCCGGGACAACTTCTTAAAGCTACTGTCGAATTTCCATCGAGTCAAACCGCTCCGGATCAGCCGGTGTCAGCCTCGACAGTCGTTTCCGATCACTCACGAAGAGTGTCGAACCGGGGTTGGGGCCACCGTCGCGACTTGGCTTCGGTGTCTCCCGGCTTTCCGCCGGCAAGGAGAACATTACGGGTGCAGAACGGGAACGTCAAACGTCAACGGCTTTTTGATCTGTGAGCTACATCACATCGCCGGAATGTCGCCTTGACGCACCTGTCTGCTATGGGAGGATCGAGGGCCGTTGCCGCTGTGCCGGCGTCCGGCATCCAGGTGCGTGCGTCTCATCGCGTCTCATCGCTCATCGCGGTGCGGCACGGCTCCTGGCAGGTCACAGCGACCTGCCAGGAGCCACCGGTGCCCGGTCGGCGGTTGACCAGCGGGCCGTCAGGGGCTGTGTGCCCACTCGCGGTCCTGGGCCAGCCGGTCGGTGAGGGCGGCCAGCTGTTCGCGCACCCGGACGGGGGCCGTCCCGCCCGGAGCGGAGCGGGCCTCCAGCGCCCCCTGGACGGAGAGCACGGTGCGCACCCCCGGAGTCAGGCGCGGGTTGACGGCCACCAGGTCGTCGTCGCCGACCTCGTCGAGTTCGACCCCGTGCGCGGTACACCAGGCCACCAGCTGCCCGACCGCCTCATGTGCCTCCCGGAAGGGCACCCCACGTCGGACGAGGTACTCGGCCACATCGGTAGCCAACGCGAACCCGGCAGGCGCGGCCTCGGCGAGGCGGTCGCGATGCACCCGCATGGTCGCCACCATCCCGACGGTCGCCGGCAACACCACCAACAGGGTGTCGACCGCGTCGAACACCGGCTCCTTGTCCTCCTGCAGGTCACGGTCATATGCCAGCGGCAGACCCTTGAGCGCGACGAGCAGGCCGGTGAGCGCGCCGATCAGCCGACCGGACTTGCCCCGAGCGAGCTCGGCGACATCCGGGTTCTTCTTCTGCGGCATGATCGAACTTCCGGTGGCGAAAGCGTCGTCCAGCTCGACCCAGCCGAACTCCCGGCTCGTCCACAAGACGATCTCCTCGCCGAGACGGGACAGGTGCACGCCGGTCAGCGCGGCCACGAACAGGAACTCCGCGGCGAAGTCGCGATCGGAGACCGCGTCGATCGAATTCGCGAAGGCCGAGTCGAAACCGAGCTCCACAGCGACGCCCTGCGGGTCGAGTGGGAGGGAGGACCCGGCTAGCGCGCCCGCCCCCAGACTGCACACCGCGGCACGCCGGTCCCAGTCCCGTAACCGGTCGACATCACGGGCAAACGCGTGGACGTGGGCGAGCAGTTGATGAGCGAAGGAAATCGGCTGGGCGTGCTGGAGGTGGGTCATCCCGGGAGCCGGCGTGTCCACCTGGGCCGCCGCCTGATCGACGAGGGCGAGCTGCAGGTCGACGAGACACGCCGCCACCTGGCGAGCATGGTCACGCAGGTACATCCGCAGGTCGGTGGCAACCTGGTCATTGCGGCTACGCCCCGCCCGCAGCTTGCCGCCGAGCGTGCCGAGGCGTTCGAGCAGACCCCGTTCCAGGGCCGTGTGCACGTCCTCGTCGTCGACGGTCGGCCGGAACCGCCCGGTTCGCACAGCCTCGGCCAGATCGTCCAGGGCTGCGAGTACCGCGGTGATCTCGTCGTCGTCGAGCAGGCCGGCGCGGTGCAGCACGCGGGCGTGCGCGCCTGAGGCCCGCAGGTCGTACGGGGCGAGCCGCCAGTCGAACTGGACGCTGACCGACAGGCGGGCGAGCGCCTCGGCCGGCCCGCCGGCGAAACGGCCACCCCACAGCCGGGTCGGTGACTGGGGTGCCGGTGACTGGGATGCCGGTGACTGGGGTGCCGGTGTGGTCACCGGGACAGCCGCTGTTCGCGAGCCGACCACACCTTGGTCGGCAGACCCCACAGGTCGATAAAGCCCCGCGCGTCCCGCTGATCGAACTGGTCACCCGCGTCATAGGTCGCGAGCGCGTGGTCGTACAGGCTCGCCTCACCGCGCCGTCCGACCACCTGCGCCACGCCACCGGCGAGCCGGATCCGGACGTCTCCGCTGACCCGGGCACTCGTGGCGTCGATGAACGCGTCCAGCGCCGCCCGCAGCGGCGAGTACCACAGGCCGTCGTAGACAAGCTCGCCCCAGCGCTGGTCCACGCCCCGCTTGAACCGGGCAACCTCCCGTTCGAGGGTGAGGTCCTCCAGGTCACGGTGAGCGGTAAGCAGAGTGATCGCCGCCGGGCACTCGTAGATCTCCCGACTCTTGATCCCCACCAGCCTGTCCTCGATCATGTCGATACGCCCGACGCCCTGTGCACCCGCCCGCCGGTTCAACTCGACGATCAGGTCCACGAGGGGAAGGGCCCGGCCGTCCAGGGAAACCGGCAGCCCGTCGACGAAACCGATGGTCAGCTCGTCCGGTTCCCGCGCGAGCATCGGGTCGGCGGTGTAGACGAAGACATCTTCCGGGGGCTGCACCCACGGGTTCTCCAGCACGCCGCACTCGGCGGTACGGCCCCAGAGGTTCTGGTCGATGGAGTAGGGCGAGCGCGCGGTCACGTCGATCGGCAGGTTGCGCTCGTCCGCGAACGCGATCGCCTTGTCCCGTGTCATTCCCGAGTCCCGCACCGGCGCCAGCACCTGCAGGTCAGGGGCGAGGGCCATCACGCCCACCTCGAACCGCACCTGGTCGTTGCCCTTGCCGGTACAGCCGTGCGCAATGGCTCCGGCACCGAAGGTGTGAGCTGCCTCGACCAGATGACGGACGATGACCGGCCTCGACAAGGACGAAATCAACGGATAGCGGTCCATGTAGAGTGCATTCGCGCGGATAGCCGGAGCCACGAACGACCGGGCGAACTCCTCGCGCGCGTCGACCACGACGGATTCCACCGCCCCGCAGGTCAGCGCCCGCTGCCGGATCAGTTCAAGATCTTCGCCGCCCTGGCCGACGTCAACGGCCAGCGCGACCACCTCGGCACCGGTTTCGGCACCGATCCAACCAATGGCCACGGACGTGTCAAGGCCGCCCGAATACGCGAGTACGACGCGGTCGGTCACCACAGATCAACCTTTCCCATATCATTGAGGGTCTCCGGTGGCGGGAAAAACCAGCATCCCGCCACCTTTGACCGGCCATCATTGAGGGTCTCCGGTGGCGGGAAAAACCAGCATCCCGCCACCTTTGACCAGCCATCATTGAGAGTCTCCGGTGGCGGAAAAAAACCAGCATCCCGCCACCTTTGACCGGATATGTTCGGGTCGCAAAGCCCGGGTCACAAATAAATAATCATCCTGCCCCGCAGGTCAGGCCCGCCGGGCCGGGTCAGCCAGGTTGGCAAGTGAACCGCGGGAGCGCCCGTCGGCGAGGTCGAGCAGCCGTGCGGCGAGTTCAGGGCCGCCCGGGCCACCGCCACCAGCGGGATCACCGGTGGCCAGCCGAGCCGACCGGCAGACCACCAGGACCGTGTCGTCCCCGGCGATGGTGCCCATGACCTCCGGCAATGACGCCCTGTCCAGCGCCGAGGCGAACAGCTGGGCCGCACCCGCAGGGGTCCGCAGGACCAGCAGGTCCCCGTTGGCCTCGGCCGAAACGAGGAGGTCCTCACAGAGCCTGCCCAGCGGCAGCCGCACGGACTCCGTCGGAGCCAGATTGACATCGACGGCATACACCAGCGCACCGTCAGGGCCCCGCACCTTGGTCGCGCCGAGGTCGTCGAGGTCGCGTGACAGCGTCGCCTGTGTGACCTGGACGCCCTCCGCCGCGAGCATGCGGGCCAGCTCCGTCTGCGAGCGCACCGACTCACGGGCTATCAGGGCCGCGAGCCGCGCCTGCCGCGCGTGCTTGGTCAGCGGCGCGGCCGCGTGGCGAGCCACCCCATGCGCCGGTGTCGTCATGAGGCGGTCATGAGGCGGTCATGAGGCGGTCATGAGGCGGTCATGAGGCGGTCACGGGGTGACCTTGCCAGCCAGTACCCGCGGGGACGGCCGCGAGACCGGATCAGTCCGCTCCAGCAGAAACGCCAGCAACGCCTTCTGGGCATGCAGCCGGTTTTCGGCTTGGTCGAAGACGACCGACCGGGGTCCGTCAAGGACGGAACCCGCGATCTCCAGGCCGCGGTGCGCCGGCAGGCAGTGCATGACGATCGCGTCAGCACCGGCCGCCTCCACCACCTTTTCGTCGAGCTGATACGGCTGAAAGACCAGCGACCGGCTGTCGGCCTCGGCGTCCTGGCCCATGGAGGCCCAGACGTCGGTATAGAGCACGTCAGCGCCGGACGCGGCCTCGAGCGCGTCATGGGTCACGGTGACCGCGCCACCGGTCACCAAGCAGATCTCCGCTGCCTGCCGCAGCACCTGCTCGAAGGGCTCGTACCCGGGCGGCGAGGCCACCCGCACCCGCATGCCGGCAAGCGCACCGGCCAGTACCAGCGAATGCGCGACGTTGTTGCCGTCCCCGAGGTAGGCAAGAGTCAACCCGGCCAGGGTGCCGCTTCGCTCCCGGATCGTCTGCAGGTCGGCGAGCGCCTGGCACGGGTGCGCATGATCGGAAAGTGCGTTGACCACCGGCACCGAGGCCGCCGCCGCCATCCGCTCCAACCGGTCCTGGGCGAACGTCCGCACCACGATGGCGTCGACATACCGGCTGAAGACCGCCGCCGTATCCTCGATGGATTCGCCCCTGCCGAGCTGGGTGGTGGCCGCGTCGACGACCACGCAGTGTCCACCGAGCTCGGCCACGGCCACGTCGAAGGACATCCGGGTACGGGTGGACGGCTTCTCGAACAGCAACGCTACCGAGCGGCCGGCAAGTGGGCCGGGCTCGGTGCTCCGCACCCGACGGGTCGCCTTGAGGTGGTCGGCCGCGTCGAGGATGGCGGCCTGTTCGCCCGGGGTCAGGTCGGTATCCAGCAAAAAGTGTCGGATGGTCATGAGGTGGCCTCCAAAGCGAGCATCGCAGCGAGCGCCGGCGAGCAAGGAGCGCAGCGGCGGAGGACACCGGGATACACCGTCATGCGCAGACCTTAGAGTGCTCGGCGGCGGTCAGCGCAGCCCCGCCGATCTCGGGCAGCGCCGCGATGAACCTACCGGCCTCCGCGGCCGAGAGCAGCAACGGCGGAGCGAGCCGCACCGCGTCCGCGCAGACCGCGTTGACCAGGAAGCCCGCGTCACGGGCGGCGGTTTCGACGGCACCGGCGAACGGCAAACCCAACTCGATCGCCAGCCACAGGCCACGACCACGGACCCCCACCACGCCCGGTACGCCGGCGCCGAGGATCCCGTCGGTCAGGACGCGCCCGACCTCCACCGCGTTGGCGATCAACCCGTCCCGCTCGATGGTGGCGAGCACCGCGAGCGCAGCCGCGCAGACGATCGGTCCGCCGCCGAACGTACTGCCATGGTCACCCGGGCGCAGGAGATGGCCGGCCGGGCCGAACCCGATGCAGGCACCGATGGGCAGGCCGCCCCCGAGCCCCTTGGCCAGTGTCAGGACATCGGGGACAACCGCCTCGCTCTGGTGCAGGAACCAGGTTCCGGCCCGACCGATGCCACTTTGGATCTCGTCCAGGACAAGCAGGGCGCCCGTGCGGTCGCAGATGTCGCGCGCCGCCCGCAGATACCCCGGCGGCGGCGGGATCACGCCGGCCTCACCCAACGTCGGTTCCAGGAAGACCGCGGCGGTGCGATCGTCGACCGCCGCCTCCAGAGCGGCGACGTCACCGTAGGGAACAAAACGCGTGCCCGGCAGCAGCGGCTCAAACGGCGCCCGCTTGGCCGGCTGGCCGGTGATCGACAGCGCGCCGAGAGTCCGTCCGTGGAAGGATCCCTCCGCCGCGACGATCTCACTCCGGCCGGTCCGGCGCGAGATCTTGATGGCCGTCTCGTTCGCCTCCGCGCCCGAGTTGCAGAAGAACACCCGGCCGTCGACGCCGAGCAGTTCCAACAGCCGCTCGGCCAGGGCGATCTGCGGCTCGTTCACATACAGGTTGGACACATGGCCGAGGCGTCCGACCTGATCGCATACGGCCGCCTGCACGGCGGGGTGACAGTGGCCCAGGACGCTGACGGCAACTCCGGCGAGCAGGTCGAGGTACTCGCGCCCGTCCGCGTCCCACACCCGGGTCCCGGCACCACGTTCCAGCGCGATCGGCGGACGGCCGTAGGCCGCCATGATCACCGCATCTCGGCGGTTGAGCAGCTCGGCGTTCATGGGGCTCCTCCCACGGTGATGGCGGACGCGGTGTCAGGCGTGATCAGAGTCCCGATCCCGTCATCGGTGAAGACCTCCAGCAGGACGGCGTGTGCCACCCTGCCGTCGAGGACATGCGCCTGTGGCACGCCACCGTGCACGGCCCGCAGGCACGCCTCCATCTTCGGAATCATTCCAGTGGTCAGTGTC
>NZ_CAUVXI010000263.1:0-6435 GCF_963555845.1 Protofrankia sp. Cas8
GGCAGGCATGAACGTCCTGGAGATCGGCACCGGCACCGGCTACAACGCCGCCCTTCTCGCCGAACGCAGCGGCCCCGGCCATGTCGTAACCATGGAAGTCGACCCCACCATTGCCGACCACGCCCGAACCGCCCTCACAAAGACCGGGTACTCGATTATCGTCATCAC
This sequence comes from Protofrankia sp. Cas8, assembly GCF_963555845.1. Lineage (NCBI taxonomy): Bacteria > Bacillati > Actinomycetota > Actinomycetes > Frankiales > Frankiaceae > Protofrankia > Protofrankia sp. Cas8. Next base: position 169 of record NZ_CAUVXI010000263.1, read on the forward strand.
CGCAGACGGCGCCCTCGGACACCCCGACCGGGCACCCTACGATCGGGTGATCGCCACTGCGGCCACCCCCAAAGTTCCTTACTCGTGGGTCGAGCAGACACGACCCGCCGGCCGTATCGTTGCCCCTCTCCTCGGAACCTTCCAGTACGGCGCCCTAGCCTGCCTGACCGTCCACGACGACGGCACCGCAGACGGCCGATTCCACGGCGAAGCAAGCTTCATGCCGCTGCGAGCCCGACGGCCCCAGCCGGTCCCCTGGCCCCTCACCGAAGACCATGCCCGCACGAGCACCACCACGCTCTACCCACACGAACCCTTCAATCAGTTTGACGCTGCCGTCGCTATCGGCTCGATCCTCCCCGAATGCACGACCGGCCACACCCGGCGCGACAATATCGAGTCCCTGCGCCTCTTCCACGCCGACACCCAATCATGGGCTGCTCTCACTCCCGCAACCCACAACAGCGCCCACTACACCATTGCGCAGTATGGCCCTCGCCGCCTCTGGGACGAGCTTGAGGCCGCCTACCACTGGTGGATCGACGCCGGCAGACCCGACCACACCCGCGTCGGCATCACCGTCACCCCCGAAGAGCAGACGTTCTGGCTCGACACCCCGCAACACCCGCTCCCATCCATGAAGCGGCGAGCCGTCTGACTTCGGCGGACGCACCGAAGAAAGATCGTCGCCAATTATCTTTACGGTTTCAAGGGCGGGCGGATTCAACCGGTCAGCGCGCGCAGGCGGCAGCGACGGTGATCATCGCGGGTGTGGCCCGTTTCGGTTGCGTATTTTGTGCCACAGGGAGGCGTAGGTCGCTTCTACCGCGAGGGATGACCACCAGGTGGCCGCGTCCGCGTCCCCGCTGGCGAGGTCCACCCAGATCTGTACGCCGGCGGGTAGGACGAGTGCCGGTCGCAGGATGAACAGGTCCGAGCCGGGCGGGGGCAGCTCAACGCGCGCCCGGTCAGCCGGAAGATCCATTACGGCGAGACGGTGAGATCAACGAGGAACGGCACGCCCGTGACCTGCGAGACCCACGAAGTGGGGCGCTATGGCGCCAGCTCTTGTGGGTGCGCGGATTCGGTCGCGTTCAGGGCTTCGATGTGATCAAGGGTTCCGGTCAGGGCGAGCCGTAGCGGTTCGCCCCGCCGGTTGTCCACGATCTTTATTTGGATGTTGAGGAGGGCATAAAGGTCCGGGGAGAGGACGTCAGCCCGACCAGAATCGTCGCTGATGACTATGAGTGCTCATATCGGTCTGTGTAGTGACCATGTTTACGGCTTCTTGGTGGCGTCTCGACCGCTGACTGCCCCGCACGCCGACGTGCACGGACTTCAAGGTGTCGTTTCGTGACATCTATGTCCTGGCACGTGACATACCCGCCCCGGCTCCGCGACGATGACCACGCACCCGTGTTCCCCGTCCGCTGCTCAGCCGAGAGAACGCGCCGATGACACCGCCGCTCGTGAACACCTCCCGCCGCAGCAACGCCTCGTACGAGTTGGAAAACACAAGAAGAAATTGGAATGTTCGGCGTGTAACGGTTCAGGTAAAACCATCGTCATCATAGACGGAAAGCAGCAGCAAAAACCCTGTCAGATATGTAAAGGAACCGGATGGTTGTGAGACGCGCGGCGTTCGTCCCCGACACGATCTGGGTCAACGGCGCTGACGGATGGATGGTCCCGCTCCATCGGGACGACAACCCCGAAACCTGGCTGACGCTGGCAGAAGGCGACGATCCCATAGCAATCCAGGTCGACGACGGCGAGCACCCCGACAAGGGCATCCTCCCCACCAGTTCCAACACCGCAGCCTGGCTCGTCAACCGGATGCTCGACCTCCTGAACGTACAGGAGGGGACGAACATCCTCGAAATCGGAGCCGGCACCGGCTACAACGCCGCCCTGCTTGCCGAACGAACCCACACAGGACACGTCACGACGATAGAAGTCGATCCCACGATCGCCGACCACGCCCGACAGGCCCTGTGCAGGAACAACTATCCGGTCACAGTCGTCAACGGCGACGGCACCCTCGGATACCCCGAACGAGCACCGTATGACCGGATCATCGCCACCGCCGCCGCAGCCACCATCCCCTACGCTTGGATTGAACAGACACAGCCCGGCGGCCGGATAGTGCTCCCTCTCGCATTCACCTTCCACCACGGGGCACTCCTCGCCCTCACCGTCCACAGCGACGGCACCGCACACGGCCGATTCCACGGCGAGGCGCCCTTCATACGACTCCGCAACCACCGCTCTGCCACGTTCCACCGACAGACAGCCGACGAAGCGCAGGTGACGACGACCCGGCTATACCCGCGACAACCATTCACCGACTTCGACGCCGGATTCGCCGTCGGCACCATGATTCCCGACTGCATCCCAGGCCAACGAGGCGACGACGACAACCCAGCACTCCTCCTGGCGCACCCCGCCTCCCGATCCTGGGCATCCCTCACTCCCGGAACCAGCACCCACGAGGTACGCCAGCACGGACCCCGCAACCTGTGGGACGAGCTTGAGAACGCCTACCGCTGGTGGATCGACGCCGGCAGGCCCGATCACACCCGCATCGGCATCACCGTCACCCCTGACGAGCAGACGTTCTGGCTCGACACCCCGCAACACCCGCTCCCATCTGCGAAGCGGCGAGCCGTCTGACTTCGGCGGACGCACCGAAGAAAGATCGTCGCCAAACATCCGGAAGATCCATTATGGCGAGACGGTGAGATCAACGAGGAACGGCACGCCCGTGACCTGCGAGACCCACGAAGTGGGGCGATATGTCACGGGTGACCGGCCAGGTGGTGCGTAACACGACGTTCGTCCCGGTGGCGGCGCGCCGCAGGTAGCGGTCAGCCGTCGGCCGTCCCCTCCGCGTGTCGGTGTCCGTGCCCGCGTCCGTGTCTGTGCACAAAATGTAGCGACACGGGCACAATAAGCTTCCCGTTGCTGGTTGTAGCGACTAGGTTGCCGACAGTTTGGCGAACGAGCCGGACAGGGCAGGCACGGCAGGTGGGGACGGCGACTGCGTGACGCGGACGCGGCGTGAGGCTGCCGTGCGCATGACCCGGTCGGTCGGCCTTCCTGATGGGGGAAGCGGACACCGTCCGCGCCATGCCCGGCGGGGATTTGCCCGGACCGCCCTACCGGAACGGGTGAAGGGACACGGCATGGCGAGGCGAACAATGGCGGCGGGAGCCGTCGCGCTTCTTGCGATCGCGCTGACCGTCGGCGCCTGCGGGGGAGGGTCCTCCGCAAGCGGACGCCCGCAGTACATCATCGGATTCCAGGGGCCGCTGTCGGGCGACAGCCAGCAGCTCGGCATCAACGCGATCAACGGTGTGCGGACGGCAGTGGATCGCGCCAACGTCAGCGGCCAGCTTCCGTTCACCGTCCGTCTGGTCGAGGCGGACGATCAGGGCACCCCGGAGCAGGGTCCCACCGCCGCCCAGAAACTGATCGACAACCCGGACGTCATCGCCGTGGTCGGGCCGATGTTCTCCGGTGCCACCAAGGCCAGCGAGCCGCTCTACAGCCAGGCCAAACTGCTGTCCGTGAGCCCGTCCGCGACAAACCCGAAGCTCACCTCGCTGGGTTTCGGAACGTTCTTCCGGGTGATCGCCCCCGATACCGTGCAGGGTGCCGCCGCCGCGGATTACGTCGCAAAGGCGCTCAAGGCCAAGAAGGTCTTCTCCCTCGACGACAAGAGCGAGTACGGCACGGGGCTGTCGACGGTCCTCGAAAAAGAACTGGCGGCACAGGGGGTGAATGTAACCCATGACGGCATCAATCCAACGAAGGACTACACGTCCGAGGCGACAAAGATAATCTCCGAGCAGCCCGACGTGATGTTCTACTCCGGGTACTATCCGGAATTCTCCCTGTTGACCAAGGCGCTGCGGGCCAAGGGTTTCACCGGCGCTGTCATGAGCGGCGACGGATCGAATGACGACCAGTTCGTCGCACAGGCCGGGGCTGCGAGCGCCGAGAGCGCGTATCTGACCTGCCCGTGTGGCGACGCCAACAGCGACCCGAAGGCCGCCGGCTTCGTCGCCGACTTCAAGCGGGTCAACAACGGCACGCGGCCGGGCACCTATTCCGGCGAGGCCTACGACGCGACGAACGCGATCATCGGGGTCCTGCGCAAGCTCGGGCCGGGAGCCAGCCGTGAGGCCGTCGCCCAGGTCTTCTCCTCCGTCGACTTCGAGGGCGTCACCAAGCGGGTCGTGTTCCAACCCGACGGCGAGATCGTCGGTTCGACCGTCTACGTCTACCAGGTCCGTGGCGGCAAGCGGGAGGTGCTCGGAACCACCGCCGAACTGATCAAAGCCTGACCCGCGGCGGGGCAGCGGGACCATCGGCGATTCGGGGGGAGCATCTGGATGGGTTTCGCGCGCGAGTTCGGGCAGCTGACGGTGGACGGAGCGACCATCGGTTCCCTCTACGCGGTCATCGCTCTTGGCTACACCCTCGTCTACGGGGTGCTCACGCTGATCAACTTCGCCCACAGTGAGGTCTTCATGCTCGGCGCGTTCGGGGGCCTGTTCGCAGCCCGGGCACTGCTGCCCGCGGGCGAGGTGACGCCGTCAGGGCTCACATCGGTCGCACTGGTGGCGGTCGGGCTCGGTGTCGGCGCCGCGTCCGGTGGCCTTGCCGCGTTCGCCCTGGAGCGCGCTGCCTACCGGCCGCTGCGCCGCCGTGGCGCGCCTCGTCTGGCCTACCTCATCGGTGCCATCGGAGCGTCCCTGTTCGCCGCCAACCTGGCCGGTAAGGAGTTCGGCCGCCAGAGCGTGCCCGTCCCCGATCTGTTCACCAACGGGACCGCCTGGCGGGTCCTTGGTGCCGATATCTCGACCCAGGCCCTGGTCATCGTCGGGGTGGCGGTGGTGATGCTCGTCGTCGTCGACCGGGTGGTCGCCGTCACCCGGCTGGGCCAGGCAATCCGGGCGACCGCCCAGGACGCCGGCACCGCAAGCCTGATGGGGGTCGACGTCGAGCGGGTGATCGTCGCCACGTTCGTGCTCGGTGGTCTGCTCGCGGGTGCCGGTGGCTTCCTCTATGCGATGACGTTCAACGCCTCCTACACGATGGGGTTCGTCCCGGGCATCAAGGCGTTCACCGCCGCCGTGCTCGGCGGCATCGGTAACGTCCGCGGCGCGGTGCTGGGAGGGGTGCTCCTCGGCCTGGTCGAAAGCTATGGCGGTTATGTGTTCCAGGCGTCCTACAAGGACGTGATCGCCTTCCTCGTCCTGGTGGGAGTGCTCCTGGTCCGGCCCTCGGGGCTCCTGGGTGAACGTCAGGGCAGGGCGGCATGAGCGCAGCGCTGCCCTGGCTGCGTCGGCTCGCGGTGTACCTGGGCGGCGCGGTGCTGGTCGCGGTTGTCACCGGTCCGTCCGGTGACGCAGATCATCCTTTCGCCGGCATCCGCGGATCGTTGTTCGCCCCGCGCTTCGCGCTGTTCGCGGCGCTGGCGACCGGTACCTGGGCGGGTGTCATGTGCGCCGCACGCGTGCGGGCAGGCGCCGGTGGATGGTTGCTCCGATCGGTCCGGGCAGCCTGCTCAGGCTTGCCGGTCGGCGACCTCGGCGGCTTCGGCGGCCCTGCGGTGGGCGCCTGGGGACGGGCCGTGGCGACCGTGGGAATGCTGGGTATCGCCCTGATCGTGCCGCTGGGCCTGTCCGCGGCGGCCGCACAGTCCCTCGTGACCGATATCGGGATCTACGCGCTGCTCGCGTTGGGCCTCAACGTGGTGGTCGGCTACGCCGGCCTGCTCGATCTCGGCTACATCGCGTTCTTCGCGATCGGCGCGTATACAACCGCCTACTTCACCTCCCGCACGGCGATGCCGTGGCACTCACCGGTCATTCTCAACCCGTTCGTCGTGATCCCGATCGCGGTGGTCGCGGCGATGGCCGCCGGGGTGGCTCTCGGCGGGCCCACGCTGCGGCTGCGCGGGGACTACCTGGCCATTGTGACGCTGGGGTTCGGTGAGATCGTCCAGTTGCTCGCGAACAACGTCGACGGTGTCACGGGCGGCTCGCGCGGGGTGTTCGGCGTGCCACCCTTGTCCCTTGACGTCGGGGCACTTCACTATGCCTGGGGCCTGGCGCCACTGCCGTACTACTACCTGCTGCTCGCCGTGGTGATTGTGGTGATCGTGGTATTCGGTCGACTGGAACGGTCGCACGTCGGCCGGGCGTGGGCCGCGATCCGGGAGGACGAGTTCGCGGCCGAGATCTCGGGTGTCGCGAC
>NZ_CAUVXI010000264.1:0-6408 GCF_963555845.1 Protofrankia sp. Cas8
TGGAGAAGATATGGGCGACCTGTGCCCGGGATTCGGATCGGTGCCATCGGCCGCAGGTAACGTCAAACCGGAAAGCTCGCCGACGTGTCGAGTTGGGACAACGCCATTGTCGAATCAGCCCACTGGGGTGCGACGCACCGACTGGAGGACAACCGAACGGTGCCACAACAGCGATCAACACCGTCAGACTGCACGTCCAAGTCGCCGGCCGGCGTCGCACTTCCGATCATCGACCGCAATCGGTGCGAAGGTAAGGAGGACTGCGTCGTCGTCTGCCCCTACGATGTGTTCGAGGTGCGCAAGCTGACCGAACAGGAACGCGAGGGCATGTCCCTGCTGGGCTCGTTGAAATACTTGGCGCACGGCCGGCGCCAGGCCGTCGTGGCCAAGCCGATGGACTGTCACGCGTGCGGCCTGTGCGTGCAGGCCTGCCCCGAGAAGGCGATCACCCTTCGCCGGAACGAGCACGACGGGCAAATGAGTTGAACGCGCCCGAGGTTCCCCTCGTCGGAGCCTTGCGTCCGACCTGGTCAAAGCGCGGCCCCGACGGTGGGTGGCGCCTGTCAACCCCCGCTCGCGCACAGGCCGGGACACCCGATTCCGGTTGATCGCCCGCGGCGGTTGTCCCAGGGCCTCGTTCATGTAGAAGGTGTTCCACAGCACTGCAGGTCAGGACGAGGCGGGGCTTGAGCAGCAACCGAACGGTCAGTGGCGCTGTGCGTGATCGCCTATCGACGCTTCTGCGGTTCGGCCTATAGCACTCGCCATACTCGACACTATGGCCATGACATCTATGCAGCTTGACAGCGGGCTACGCGACGAACTGGCGGAAATCGCCGAGCCGGACTTCCACGGCGTGCCGCTGGGCGAGGCAGTCCGGCGTCTGGTCAAGGAATACAAGATCAATCGCATCATGCGGCGGTACGAGGAGCTGCGCGCCGACGCCGAGGAATGGGTCAGCTACCAGGCCGAGGCGCGGCTGACCGACGATGCGGCCGGCGACGGCCTGCCGGATGCGCGCGAAGAGTACCCGGAGTACAACCGGTGAGCCGGGCGCTGAGGCTCGCGCCCTGGCAGGTGTGGCTGGTGGACTTCGGCCAGCCGATCGGGCACGAGCAGTGCGGCCCGCGTCCGGCCGTGGTGGTCGGCTCGGCGACCCAGCGATTCACCCGGTCCGCCCCGCTGGGCATCGCCTCGGCCACCGAGATCGCCAACCTGGACGAGTGGCTACGCGAGATGGTCGCCTTCTGCTGACCCGCCGCAGCTACTACCGCGCCGTGTCGACAGAACCGTGCGGCACCGCTCGAACTGCCGCCCCACCAGGTCATCCCGCCCGGCCGCCCGGTAGGCGCTCATGAGGTGGCGGTGCACGTCCTCGCGCGGTGGTTCTAGGCCGAGCGCGAGAGCTCGGCATACCTGGCGGCAGCCCCCACGTCGCCACGCACTAGCCGCGGAAGAGGGTGATGGTGCGGCCGGTGGGGCTGGTGGTGTGGGTGATGGTGGTGCGTCTGTCGATGGGTTCGGCGTTCGGGCGGCGGTCGAAGACGGCGAGGATGCCGGTGTCGAGACCGAGCCGGTCGAGATAGGCGTCGAGCTGGCCGAGGCCCTCGCGGAGGGGGTCGGGGTCGCCTTGGCGCCATGCCTTGAGCTCAAGAGCCTCGCGCTGCCAGGCCCGTGTTCCGTCCTTCGCGGGGTGGGGCCAGCGCAGGAGCAGGTCGATGCGACCGCGGCCGACACCGTACTCCCGGTCGACATAGCCGCCGCCGTTGACGACGCGCTGTAGGTAGGCCATGAGGACGAGATGAGGGCCGGCCTCATGGTACTGCTGGCGGGTGGTGAGAATATCGCCGTTGGCCGTCCAGAAGGCAGCGAACTCCTCCAACAGACGGGGGAAGTCCAGACGCCCGTCGGGTAGCACGAAGGAGCGGGGGCGGGGCACGTTGTCGGTGTAGTCGAGCAGACCGTCGGCGAGGACCCGGGCGATGACCTCCCGGTAGATGGGGTTGGCGACCTCGACGGGGGAAGTCTGGGTGATCAGGCCGAGGTCCCGGGCGTAGAGGACGTCATCGCTGAACGGCTCGAACACGGTGACGGTCCCGGCCAGCACCGGTTCCATGACCCGGCGAACCCGGGGCTCGGTGAGCGTGTCCGCCAACGAGTCCAGGTGGGTGGCCCGGGCGAGGATAAGCCGTTCCTTCGCCTGTTCCACATGGTCGACGGTAATCGGTGTGGACGTCGGGATCTGTATCTTGTCGACGATCTCGTAGGCGAGGGCATTGACCAGCCACGGTTGTCCGGCGGTCAGATGGAACGCCCGTTCCATCGCCTCTGGCGTGAATGTCTGCCCCGTCTCAGCCGTATGCTGGCCGTACAGCTCCCGTACCTCGTCAAGGGTGAAGTCCCCCAGTCGGAGCGATTCGACCTTGATGTTGAACGGGCTGGATGTTCCCAATCGAGACGGATCACCACCCGAAGCGACTTTATAGTCACGGACGTCGCGTAGACCGCACAACGCGACCGAGGCGGGGAAGTTGTCGGGCCGGCCTCGGTAGCCACTGCGTAGCTGACTAAGCACACTGATCAGTGTCCGGCCTTGCAGCGCGTCGATCTCGTCGAAGAACAGCACCAACGGCCGCGGGCACGCCTGCGCCCACGCCCGCAGCGCCATGCCAAGCTGCGTGCCCTCCGACACCGCCGGCCACGGAGGTGGGCGTAGCCCGGCCGGGAGCGAGTCCTCGGCCGCCGCGCGGATCTCGTCGAGGATGGCGCGGGTGGCTGCACCGATGTCGTCCCCCCAGGCCCGTCCGGCCTCGCAGGAGAACAACAGGGCCGCATGCCGGCCGCTGGCGGTCAGCTCGGACGCGAGCGCCTGCAGAGCGGTTGTCTTCCCGGTCTGTCGTGGCGCGTGCACCACGAAACAGCTCTTGCGCGCTACCAGACGGGGAACCTCGGGCAGCCGAACCGACGCGGGGATCATGTAATGATCACTGGGCACGCACGGCCCGGCCGTGTTGAACCAGCGCGTCATCGCCCACCTCCTCCGCGGCCGCGGCCACGGGCACGGGCACGGGCACGGACACGGACACGGACACGGGCCGATCACCGCTACTGTACGGACCGCGAGTCCACCTGCCGCCGGAACTGTGTGCACGGTCGGTGACCGTTCCTCGGGAGACTGCCGTACTGCCTCCGAGACGGGGTGGGTGTGCAGGGCGTCGTTGACCGAGGCGAGGTCGAGGTCGTCGATGCGGCTCCAGGTCAGCAGCTCCACGGCCATCTCCGCGCGGTGTTCGGCAAGGGGGCGGTGCAGGGTGTGACCGTCGTATCCGTCGAGTAGCGGGACCGGCAGATCGGCCATTCGCACCGCGATCGCGTAGGGCGACTGCTGCTGGCCCGGAAAGCCTGCAGGGCGAGGAACGCCTGACGAACTGCTGGTTGATCAGGCAGACGACATCCGGGGCGGTCCGCACTCCCGCGGTTGAACGCACTGACACTTCATGCGATGATTGTCAGTATGTTGGACGAGCGCGTGGAGCAGATCCTCGACGCGGCGTACGCGTGCTTCACCCGACATGGAGTGAAGCGCACCACGATGGACGACATCGCCCGGGAGGCGGGGATGTCGCGCGGCGCCGTGTACCAGCATGTGCGCAACAAGGAGGACGCCTTCCGGCGCCTCGCGGAGCGGCTTTTCGATGCGGCCCTGGCCCGAGCCCGGGTGGACGTCGACACCGGCACTGATCTCACCGAGCGGCTCACCGCCGTGCTGACCGCCAAGCTCGACCTCGTCCTGCGCCTCTGGCGGGACAGCCCGCACGCCGCCGAGCTGCTGGGCGACAACGCCCGTCCGTCCGCCGATCTCGAAGCCGCCTACAGCGCCGCCATGCGTGACCTGCTCTCCGGCACCATAGCCGCCGACCTCGCTGCCGCCGACATATCCGCCGCCGACGGCCCCGGGGTCAAGGCCCTTGAACTGGCCGAGATCCTGCTCGCGCTCACCCGCGGCCTGGAGGCGGACCTGTCCGACCCCGACGTCACCCTGCGACGGCTGCGCCACGCCGTAGCACTGATCGTCGCAGGGCTGAGCCACACCCGCACCGAGATCCAGGAGACACCATGACCGCCGTGCTGATCACCGGGACGTCGTCGGGAATCGGCCGGGCCACCGCTCGGCGGCTGGCCGCCCGCCCCGACCTGACCGTCTACGCCACCGCCCGTCGGACCGAGACCCTCGCGGACCTCGCTGGTGCCGGTGCCCGCATCCTCCCCCTGGACGTCACCGACGAGACGTCCATGCGCACCGCGGTCGAAGCGGTTGAAGCCGAGCACGGCGCGGTCGGGATGCTGGTCAACAACGCCGGCTACGGCGAGTACGGCACCATCGAGGAGACGGATCTCGATGCGGTACGACGCCAGTTCGAGACCAACGTCTTCGGGCTGGCCCGGCTGACCCAGCTCGTGCTGCCCCGCATGCGTGCCACGGGCGGTGGACGGATCGTCAACGTCGGCTCGATGGGCGGCCGTCTCGTCTTCCCCGCCGGCGGCTATTACCACGCAAGCAAGTACGCCGTCGAAGCCCTCACCGACGCCCTGCGGTTCGAAACAGCCCCGTTCAACATCAGGGTCATCCTCATCGAACCGGGCCTGATCCGCACCGGTTTCGGCGACACCGCCGCCCATACCCTCGCCGGATCAGCCGCCCCCGCCGGCCCCTATGCCGCCCTCAACGCCGCCGCCGATCAGAAGATGGCCGACGGCTACCGCTCGCGCCGACTGTCGGCACCGCCTGAGGCCGTCGCCGCAGTGATCGAACGGTCCCTGTTCGCGGCCAGGCCGCGGACCCGCTATGTGGTCACCCCGGCCGCCAAGGCGCTGGTACACACCCGCCGTCTGCTCGGCGCCCGCGTCTTCGACGCCTACCTGCGTATGCGGTTCCGCGGCGCCTCGTGACCGGCGGGCCGGCCAGCCCCAACCGCCTGCACCCGACAGCTGGCGGCGGCTGCCGCATCCGCACCCATCAGGAGTCATCATGACCGCAGCCCTGATCTACGGCGCCACCGGCTACATCGGCCGGCTGTGCGCCCGCCGGGCCACAACCGCCGGCCTGCGGCCGGTGCTCGCCGCACGCAACCCGGCATCCCTCGCCGAAACCGGCCGAGCGCTCAAGCTGCCCACCCGGGCCTTCGCCCTGGACGATCCCGCAACCATCGAGGCCTGCCTGCGCGACATCACCGTCGTACTCAACTGCGCGGGCCCGTTCAGCCGTACCGCTACACCTCTCATCGACGCCTGCGTGCGGACCGGCGTCCATTACCTCGACCTCGCCGGTGAGGTGCCCGAGTTCCAGGCAGCCGCGGCCCGCCACGAGGAAGCGCTGCGGGCCGGGGTGATGGTGCTGCCGGGTGCCGGATTCGGTGTGGTGCCCACCGACTGTCTCGCCGCCCACCTGGCAAAACAGCTCCCCGACGCCACCCGCCTGGAGCTGGCCTTCCAGACCATCGGCGGGCTCTCCCGCGGCACCGCCGCAACCGTGGCGCGCGACCTGCACCACAGCGGGTTCCGCCGCCACGACGGCGAACTCGTCCCGCAGCGCGCCGCCGCGCAACGCAGACGGGTCGACTTCGGCCAGGGTCCGGTCACGGTGGCCACCAACCCCTGGCGAGCCGACCTGGTCACCGCCGCCCACTCCACCGGCATCCCCACCATCGACACCTATACGGCCCTGCCCGGCCCGCTGCGTGGGCTGATGCGTCTCGCACCCACCGTGCCCGCGCTGTTCGGCTCCAGACCATGGCGGGCGGCCATGAACGCAATCGTCCGGCGGCTGCCCGCCGGCCCCACCGACGATCAGCTCGCCGCCGGCGCCAGCCACATCTGGGCCCGCGTCAGCACACCGGACGGCAGGGCGGCCCTCGCCACCCTGCACGGGCCGGAGGCCTACGAGTTCACCGCCGCGACGGCGCGCCTGCTCCTGCACCACGTCCTGAGCGGGCAGGTCAGCCCCGGTTTCCAGACACCGGCGACCGCCTACGGCGCAGACCTCGTCCTCGATGTCGACGGTGTACGCCGCACCGACATCCCAACACCCTGAGTGGACGCACCCATGGCAACCGACCGACACCAGAGGGCCTGCACACCATCACGATGACACGACCGCAAACGCCCGTATTGTCAGAAACGACACACCTTAGTGGTCTGGCTCGTAAGTCCGGGTGCTACGTCTTCGACATCAGTCGAACCTCCTCAACGAGTACCACTGTTCTCATGCGGCCTCGTGTCGCACCACCTGGTTAAGCCAGGAGGCGTGGACAGGGGTGTGGACCATGACCGCGTTCGGGAACGCCGTGGTCAGGCGTTTGATCGCGGCTTGCCCGCGGTGGGAGGAGCCGTTGTCGACGACCCAGAAGA
>NZ_CAUVXI010000265.1:0-734 GCF_963555845.1 Protofrankia sp. Cas8
AGCGGATGCAGGCTTAACCGAAATGATCAGTGCGGCTTGCTCCTCGTCCGCACAAGCACCAACCGTTACTCGCTGTCACTAGCGGTGATGTTGGCTGGCTGTGCGTGTCGGCGTGTCGGCTACCGGATCAACCCGACCGATCCGGCTCAGCTGCTGATCGATGGCGGTGGTTGGAGCGTCGGCCCCAGACGTGTCCACCGAAGGCGGGGCGGGTTGGCGGCTCCAACATCCTCGGCGAGTTGGTGCCGTAATTCGCTGGCGAGTTCACGTAGAGCCTGCGATTCAACGGCCGACAGCGGCGAGTCCGTCGGGATGCTCGGGTTGCCCTCGCTCGTGGTTTCGACGAGCGTGTTCAGTAGCTGCATGTAGAGGTTCTTGGCCGCGGGGGTGAGGAACATTCCGCCAGCTTCCTCCCCGAAATACCATTCGTGAAACTCGTTGCGAAACCTTAGGAGGTCCTGTCTTGTAGGCGCTTCAGCTGACAGCCAGTATCGAGGGAGGCATTTGGAAACGTGGAACAGATGCTGATATCGATTCAGCCTCTTGTCTCGAAGTGTCTGGTCGTATGAATGCTCAAGTTCGAGTTGCATCGCGGAGCGTGTCGTCAGGTATGTGGCGACAGCGCCGGCGAGCGCGCCGAGGAATGCACCGACAAGCCCGATGAGGACCGTCACAATGCTCTCCCCCTTGGTGATGCAGACCGCCAGCGCCTGGCCCATGCCTCGTCTCTTATA
>NZ_CAUVXI010000265.1:768-6413 GCF_963555845.1 Protofrankia sp. Cas8
GATGGACTATAAACGCCCCAGCTGGACCGTCGGAAGGAGGACTGGACGTCTGGCACACGGGCCTCAAACCTGTGGAGTTCTTGGTGGAGACGCTCTGGCGGGCCGAGGTGCGCTGCCTGCTCGCCTCGACCCGGCCGCCGGGCAGCACGGCTGGGTCATAGACGCCAACGCAGCCAGCACAACGTCCGATGGGCCGGCAATCGAGGAGGCCACGCTCAAGATCGTATGGTCGACGCGTGGCGGCTGTGACCTCAGACCTGGTCTGCGCTGGATCGTCCGGCGGCCGAGAGCATGCAGGGCATGCCCAGGTGGACGATGGCGTTAGGGACGACCGCGTCGCGCATCGTTTCCAGTTTCTGCGCCGCGGCGGACATCGTGGTCTCGATCGCGGCGACCTCGCCGAGCCAGCCTTGTTCCTTGGCCTCCTGGAGCCGGCCGAGGAGGTTGGCGTGGATCTCCTCCAGCCGTGGTCTCTGGGCTGGGTCGACCCGAAGTAGTGGGCATCTGACACACGCGTTTTCGTGCTGGCAAGGGGTTCCGTGGTCGCGGCCGCAGGTTCCGAGGGCGACTTTCCGCAGCTCGAAGTGGGCGAGGAACTCGTCCCATTCTTGGGTGGTGAGGTCGCGGTATTCCCCGCTGGGCCGCTCGGCGCGGCGGCGGGCGATGAAGGCTCGGTGGTGCGCGATCACGTCCTCGGGGTAGATGGCGGCGTATCCCATGGTCGTGTCCACTGTGGAGTGACCGCAGACCTTGGCGGCGATATGCGGTGGGAGCCCGGAGCGGATGGCGTCGGTGACGAAGATCCTCCGGAAATCGTGGGGCCGCCATTGGAGGGTTTGGCCGCCGGTGGTGACGTGGGCGGCGCGTGACGTGGCGACGAGGCATTCCCGGATGTAGCTGCGGGTGAGAGGCCGGTCCTCTGTGCCGAACCGGCGTTGGAACAGGAACGGCATGGGCGGGCACCAGGTCTGCTCGAACACGTCGTAGGCCGACACCAACGGCAGGGTCGCGTTGCCCGCGCGGACCCGGAAGATGATCGCGGTCAGGACCTCCGCGAGCTCGGGTGAGACCAGCAGGAGCCGCTCCGCGTCTGTCTTGGACGGGGCGATCTGCAGCATCGGCACGACCTCGCCGGTGGCGGGCAGGGTGTAGGCGACGAAGCTGTGGTGGGTGAGCTCGAGCATTTCCTCGATGCGGATGCCGGTGTGCCGCAGCACTTCCACCGTCGCCCACGACCAGAACGCGGCCTGCTCCTCGTGGGTGAGGTCTCGCCGTGTGCCGGTGGCCAGGTCGGTGGCAAAGACCCGGCCGGATTGACCCACCTGGCACCGTTGGAACTCCTGGCCGCTCGCGGTGAACCGGTCTCCAGCGGGTGTGTCCCTGGCGGCGTCAATGCGCTCCTCGGCGTTCTTGCGCTGCTGCTCGACGGCCCGCAGCAACACCGGCAGTAGTGGCAGCTGGGTCCTGGTCCGCTGGTCCATCCGGGCTTTGACCCGTGCCTGGGACTTCTTCCGGGTCACCTCGGACGCCTTGACCGGGCAGGGCGTAACCCACGGCGCCCACCGGGCCGGGTCGTCGGCGGCCCACCGCGCGATGTCCTCGTAGAAGGCCCGCACGAACACCAACTCGCAGCGGTAGTTCACGCGGGCTCGCACCGGCTGGCCGTCGGCGTCGCGGATGTGGGCCAGCCGTTCCTTCCACGCCTGCGCGACCTCGGGGGCCAGCCGCAGCGAGTCGATGCCGGGGTGGTGGATCTCCAGGTCGCGCCAGAACAGGCGGCAGAGGGCGCGGGCGACCGAACGCAGCGAGGTGTGGTCGAGCTCGGGGGCCCGCTCGGTGAGATACTCGACCAGCAGATCGCGGACGGCCTGGCACTGGATGGTGTAGGCGTCGACGATCTGCTTGACGCTGCGGCGGCCGTCCAGCCGCAGCACCCGCAACCGCTCGGGTGCCGCGGCCGGGAGGACGCCGGACTTCTTCAGCGCCGCGTAGAACAGCGGCCTGCCGGCGCTGCCCCGAAAGTGATGCTCCCGCAGCGCGTTGGTCAGCTCCACGCAGTCGCCGACGGTGATGTCGCCGACGAGGCCGCCCTTGCGGATCACGATCCAGGTGACCTTGTTCATGGCGTCGGACCTGGCCCAGCCGGCCGCCTGCTGTGTGTGGAGATCGATACTATGGAAGCCGCCGGGGTCGGTGGCAGCGCGCGCCTCGGCGAGCATCAGCACTTGCCGCTGCCGCAGGAGCCACCGGTAGCTGGGCCGGACGGCTTGGCCCGCCACCATCAGGACCATCCCGGTGCACAGCTCGTCGCGTTGCTGGCGGCCGGTCACGTGGGCTCGTTCCAGGAGGGGCAGATCGGTCCAGTCGAAGCCTGCCGAGTCGGCACCGCTGGCCAGCCACCGGTCCTGCCAGGTGTCGCCGGGCTGGCGCTGGAGCCAGTCCAACAGCTTGCTCAGGCCCCGCCGCCGCGTCTTGTCCCGGGTTCGGCCCGCGCTGGGGTCGGTGAACGTGCGCAGCAGCCGCTCGACCAGCGTTTCCCGGTCCTGACGGGTCTGCCACCAGCTCTCCTCGCAGAGCCGTGGCTCCCATGCGCCCGGGCATCCCGGCTGTTGCGCGATGGCGACGCCGGTCGTGGTGACTCCGACACCGGAAACCATGCCGGTCACGGGGCTCCTGTGCCTGTGGTCGCGGCGCCGAACAAGGCCGCCAGCACCTCGGGCCGGTAGCCGGGGGCTGGCGGCGCGGGAGGCATGGCCCGCTGCGCGCGCTGCCGCTCGTGGTGGGCCAGGACGTGGGCGATGACCTCGTCCGGGGTGGGCGCGGTATAGATCTCCGTGGTGGTGATGTGGGCGTGCCCGAGGACCCATTGCACGTCGGCCAGGGTCAGGCTCGGGTCGCGGACCATCCTCTTGGCGGCGGAATGCCGCAGGTCATGCAGCGTCCAGTTGGCGCCGAGCGACTCGTTGGCCCTGTTGAAGACCATCCGGGCCGCGTCGTACTCCAACGGCCGCAACGGACGGCGCCGCGTCCACCACAATGCCTCGTCTGGACCCTTCGGGGTCACGTCCCGTATCTCCTGCTGGTAGAGCCGTAGCCACACGAACGCGTCCGCCGAGGCGGGCAACCGCTGCAGGGCCCGGCTGCCTTTGCGGACCACCCCGATCACCTGCTCCTCCGGGACGACCAAGCCTTGGAGGACGCCGAGCAGCTCGGAGGCGCGGGCGTCGGTGGAGATGTAGAACGCGATCAGCGCCCGGTCCCTGTTGCAGGCCAGGGCCGCGAACAGGTCGTTGAACGCCTGGTCGGGGATGCTCCGCGGCGCGGGCTTGGGCTCCTTGGGCTGATACGCCGCCCGCCGGGACGGTCGCCGGAAGGGCTGCATCGGATTGTGGTGGGAATTCAGATATTGGTCCTCGACGCCCCTGGCCTTCGGGAACGGGTTGACCAGCGGCCGGCCGTGCATCTCCCGGTGGTACTCGTAGAACGACCGGACTACCGCGCGGGCGTGCCGCCGGGTTCGGGCCGAGTAGCCCTCGCCAGGTGTTGCCTTGCCGGTCACCGGGTTCACCGAGCCTGCGGCCGGTGCGTCAGGCCGCCGTTGCCTCGGCGACTTCTTGCTGCTTTTCAACCACAGGGCGAAGTCACGGGCCTCGGCCCGACCTGCGAGGTGCCAGGGAACCCCGACCGCGCGCAAGAACCGGAACCACCCCAACAGTTCGTAGGCATACGACCGCAGCGATGCCGGGCTGGCGTCATCGGCGAGCATGTGGTGCAGGAACTCGGTGACCGCCGCCACCTCGGCACCGTGCTCGTCGAGCAGCCGGAACGGCCGCAGCCGCTCACCGGTCTCCTCCACCCGGCCGACCTTGTCGACCTCCAGCACCGTCACATCGCGAACCGTCGTGCCGGTCTCTGCCATCCGCGCCTCCGCTGGCCGTCATGGGCGACGACCGAGATGACAGCAGATCCAAGCCGCAACGCGCAGTGACATTCGCGGGCCATCCGGGCTCAGACGGCGTCGACCGTCACCATGCGTCGACGTCAGGGAAGTCCGGGACGTCCCCAAGTTAGTTCGGTCAACGGGACGTGTTCGTGTTTGCAGCCTGTGCCGTAGGGGCGGGCGCAGGTACCGAGTTCGACTTTGCGTAGCTCGAAGTGCTGTTGGAATTCGTCCCATTCGACGTCGGTGGGTTCGCGGTATTCCTCGGCGGGGCGGACGGCCCGGCGCCGGGTCAGGAATGCCTGGTAGGAGCGGATGAGGTCGTCCTGGAAGACCGCGAGATAGGACTGGGTCGTGGTCAGCTGGTGGTGGCCGAGAACGCGGGCGGCGATGTGGACGGGGAGGCCCGCGGCGACGGCCTCGGTGACGAAGATGCGCCGGAAGTCGTGCGCGGTGTAACGCAACGGTGCGCCGGCGGCGTCGCGCAGGCCGGTGCGGGCCATCAGGTTCTTCAGCAGCTTCTGGACTGTGTTGACGTTGATGACTTCGTGCCGGTGGCCGATTTTGCGTTGGAACAGGTGCGGCAGCGGCGGCCCGGTGACCCGTTCGGCGCCGTCGTAGCGGGCGACGAGCGGGATCGCGCCGTGAGCGTCGCGGAGCCGGGTGATGATGGTGGCCAGGACGCTGGCTAGTTCCGGGCTGACCAGCAGGAGCCGTTCCTCGTCGTTCTTCGACGGCACGATCTGCAGCAGTGGCACGGTCTGACCGGTGTCCGGCAGACGGTAGGTGCTCAGCGCCAGGTGAGTGATCTCGAGGAGTTCCTCGATGCGGACGCCGGTGTGGCGCAAGGTTTCCACGATCGCCCAGGTCCAGAACGCCTCGTCCTCGGCGCGGGTCAGGTCGACCAGCCCGCCGGTGGTGAGGTCGGTGACCAGGGTGGCGACGGTCCCGTGGTGGCGGGCGGTCAGCGTGTGGCTGGCGCGGGCCGTCCGGCGGTAGGAGCGCCCGGCATGGTCGAAGACCTCGCCGACGGGCGTGGTGTTCGCCGTCGCGAGCAGCTTGGTCTGGGTGTCGAGGTGGGCTTCGGCGGTATCGACCAGGACGTGCAGATGCGGCAGGCGTTCCCGGATGCGCTGGTGGATCTGCGCGGTGACCTGCCTTTTCAGCTTTGCCATGCCGTCGGTGTCGCCTTTGCGGACCGGGCTGGACGCGGCGAACGGCACCCAGGAGGCGTCGTCCAACGCCCATTCTTGGATGTCGAGGTAGAACGCGCGGACCAGGGTGAGCAGGTCGAGGTGGCGTTTACGGGGCCTGCCCTGCTCGGACGGCCTGCTGGTGAACATGATCCGCTGTTTCCAGGCGTCGGCGACCTCGGCGGGCAGCGCCAGGGTGCCGATGCCGGGGTGGTGGGCCTCGACGTCGGCCCAGAACCGTCCGGCCAGGACAGTGACCAGCGCGCGGAACGAGCCGTAGTCCATCCCGGGGCGCCGTTCGTCGAGGTAGCGGATCAACACGGCGCGGATGACCGGCGACCGGATGTGGTAGAGATCGACGAGTTCGGCGGTCGGCCGGGGCCCCGCACGCATCGCGGTGCGCATCGCCACCCGTGTGTCCAGGACGCCGACCGTGCGCAGCAAGTCCCACGCCGGATAGATTCCCAGCGGGACGTGGTTGCGGGCCTGCAGGTAAATAGGAGCGGATCTCG
>NZ_CAUVXI010000266.1:0-6373 GCF_963555845.1 Protofrankia sp. Cas8
CTTCGGTGTATCGGTAACAAGCCCTGAATCGAATCTCCGTTTGTCCAGGGAGCCCACTGACTCTGTGACTGCGGCACGTCAACAGATCGAGGACGCAGGTTTTCGTCTAGAACACACGCCAACAAGACAGGATATTGATCACCACACCATGGTGTTACCGAAGCCAGTGACGGCGGATGTTACTCAGGCCTTCAATCTACTTTTCGGGCGGTCAAAATGACCACTGCTGCGGAGCAATTGGCTGCGATTCCTCTCCGGGAAATCAGAATGGAACGGGCAGTCGTTCTTGACTGGTTCGACGGTCCTCTCGAAGGCTTCCTGCGGATAGCTGATACTGACTCCACCTGGTACTTCCAGCTGGCCGGGGAGCGCACCAGATATCATACGGTTGACGACCGTCTTTATCTCCTGTTTCATGCGCCGACCGATGCCCTCGAGCGCTTGGCGGAAGTTCTTGGAGAGGATGAGATGCCTACGGGAAAACTGTGTATACCTAGCTGGATTTTTCGGGATGCCAATGCTCAACAGCAGGCTGAGGCGGTACTCGCTGGGCTGCTGGAACTAGTTGGGCGGGCGCAACTTTTTCTGCGGTCGAGCGACCTGCTTCATATTGAAGATCTCTGGTTGACCGCGGATCGTGTCACGATTACTCGCTAGTCGAACTGTTTCTCAAAGTCGGCCTTGCCTCTCCGGCGTCGAGGAGTTCCCGCTGTGCATCCTCTGCCGGCGTTCGAGTTCGGCCAGCCACAGTTCGAATAGCTGGCAGCAGAGATGAAGAAACCTGGGTCTGACCTCACCGATGCGGACAAGGAGTTCAATACCCGACTCTCCAAGATCAGGGTTGCGGTGGAGTGGGCGATTGCGCACCTGAATAACTGGCGCATCATGGCGACCCGCCCCTCCTTACATCACCATGCGCCTTGAGACGCGGGTCCAGCGCACCGGGATCCTAGATCGCAGTATCTCAGATCGCACTATCAAGGACCAGCATGCTGACCCGCGACGGTGGCGGGGCCGAGCCCGCGGCGGGTGTAAAAATCGCCGACGGCGGCGGGCGCAGTGGCGTAGGCCTCGAGGACCGCGACCGGGCGGGGGCTCGGCTCTCACGTGTCGGCTGGGCCTGCCGGTAGATCGGCGTGCCAGTGCCACGTCCGTGAGCGGAACGTCGGACCGTTGCTGATGGGTGCTCGCTCGCGGTGGAGAATCAGTCCGGGAGGTCACGGATGCGCAGCGTGGCGGTTGTCACAGGCGGTAGCCGTGGGATAGGCGCGGCCACGGCGGTCCTGCTGGCCCGCCGTGGCTGGGACGTCTGCATCGGCTTCCGAGCAGCCGCCGCATCGGCCCGACAGGTCGTGGCGGAATGCAAGGCCGCCGGCGTGGCCGCCGTCGCCGTTCCCACCGATGTCACCTCGCCGGACGCGGTCGCCGCACTGTTCATGGCCGCGGACGCCATGGGACCGGTGGCGGCGCTGGTCAACAATGCGGGCATCGTCGCCGGACCGGCACGGGTCGAGGAGATGACCCACGACCGGCTCGTCGCCATGTTCGCCGTCAACGTCGTCGGTGCCTTCCTGTGCGCCGGGCATGCGATCCGGCGCATGTCGACGCGGCACGGCGCAGCGGGTGGCGTCATCGTCAATGTCTCCTCGGCAGCCGCCCGCCTCGGCAGCCCCGGCGAGTACATCGACTACGCCGCCTCCAAGGGCGCCATCGACACCATGACGATCGGCCTGGCCAAGGAGGTCGCGGCCGACGGCATCCGGGTCAACGCCGTCCGCCCCGGCCTCATCCGCACCGACATCCACGCCAGTGGCGGGCAACCCGGCCGCATCGAGCGCCTCGCGACCGGCGTCCCGATGGGTCGCGGCGGTGAGCCCGACGAGGTCGCACACGCGATCACCTGGCTGTGCTCGCCCGAGGCGTCCTACGTCACCGGAGCGATCCTCGACGTCACCGGAGGCCGCTGACTCAACCCGCTCCTTCGCCACTGACGGCTGTCTGGCACTTGGTAGCCACCCGCCGTCTCGCCCGGACCCGCGGACGAGCGGCCAACCGCGACTGGTCCACGAAGGGGCGCCGCTAGCAGGAGCATCCGCCGCCGCACCCGCAGGTACCACCGCGGCTGCTCGCGGCACGGAAGGCAGCGCGACGTCGCTGGTGGCGCCCCCAGAACACGACCGCAAGCACAACAAGGCCGACGGCGACGGCGAGGAGCGTCTGGTTCAGCGCCGCGGCTGCGCCGGCGGTGAGCATTCCCGCGGCGACCAGCAGTGGGAGCGCGCAGCACGCCGCGCAGGCGGCCACGGCCAGCGCACCGGACAGCGCGACCCGCCGGGGAGAGCGCGGTTCCTCGCTGTCGACCTCGCTGTCGGCGAGGACGTACGCCAGCGCGGCCGGTGCCGGGCCTGGACCACGACGATCTCTGGCGGGCAGGGTGGTCATGGTCGTCTCCTGGTGGCGGTGTGGCGGGACGGGACAACATCGTGATCGTGATCGATGTTGTCCGGAGGGATCGGGGCTATCTCGACGAAGGGCAACGGGCAGTCCGGGCAGGTGCAGTGGGTGAGACTGTCGCAGCCGGCCTCGATCACCCCGGCGAGCGCGGTCCGGATGGTCTCGAGATGTTCGATCCTGATGTTGATCTCGTCGAGTTTCGCGACCGCACGTTCCCGTAGCGCGCCGGTGGGGTGGCGGCGCCGGCCGCTGGCGAGTAGTTCGGCGACCTCGTCGAGGGTGAACCCGAGCCGCTGCGCGGCCTTGATGACGCCCAGCAGGCTCACCGCCTCGGCCGGATAGAGCCGGTGCCCGCCCGGGGTGCGCACCGGTTCGGCCAGCAGTCCCCGCCGCTCGTAATAGCGCAGCGTCTGGGTGTTCACCCCGGCCGCGGTGGCGAGCTCGCTGGTGCGCAGGCCGCCCAGGCTCACCGGCAGCTCCGGTGCACGGTCGGGGCAGTGCGGGTTTCGATCCAGTCGAGCACGTCCGCGCGCGCATCCGGCACGTTCACCGCGACGACAACCGTCTCGCCGGTCGAGGCGACCGTGAACTGGAAGAACGCACAGCACGACGACTCCCGCCCGGCCAGGTCCCGGACCTCGGCCTCCACCCCGCCGGAGGCGGTCAACGTCAACACGAGCGACGTGGGACGCCTACGGGTGACCTCGACAAGCGAGTCGGTGAACAGCCTGTCCCATTCGGCCAGCCGCAACGGCTGTTCCTCGGTCGGCAGGGTGCACCCGGCGGGTCCGCATCCGCTCACGGCTCTCTCCTTCGCTCCGGACGCCCTCCCGCGAGCGCCTCGAACTGACGGTAAGCCTGTACTCGGGTACCGGATGCAACCCCGGAGCGCCTGCCATCCCCATGATCGGCGCGTGTTTGTCGTCAGGTACGCATATCGGCCCGAAAACCGTACCCAAGAACAAACACGCGCCGATCATGGTCTGAGTCGTTGGCCCGGACCTGCCAATTCGACTCCTCCGAGGTCGGTAACGGCTTTGTCGAGATCATCGCCTACGACACCGCAGCGGTCGTGCGACCGGCCTGACATGCCACTACAGCTCCACCCCGGCAGGGCCATGGCATGAAAAGTCAGTTACCGGACGCTCTCGGGACGAACCTCACCGTGCCGCGGATCGGTCGGCCGCGCGCGCCAACGCGACATCCAGCGACATCCCGGTCCCCACCATTGCGGCGACGTCCGTGAAGAAGAATAGCGGCGTGACCTGGTAATCGTGCCAGCCGTTCTCGATGGCGAACAGTTCCGCCGACTCGGCCGAACCAAACGTGATCGTTGTGTCACGGACCCGCCGATTCTCCCCCGAATCAAAGCGGACGACTCCATAGAGAACGGGCAGCTGCCCGACCCCGGTCTCCCCAGCACCAGTCTCCTCAGCACCGGCCTTCGCCCTACCGCCGCCCCTGTTTGCGCTGGCTGCCGCCACCGGCCCCACCGCCCCCTCCCGCTCAGACATCCCACCCCATCTCGCCAAACGGCAAGATTCACTACGTAAGGATCTCCTGATCATGTGATGGTCGCGTTACCCGCAGGTGACCACCATGTACGGATCAGTAGGCTGGGTAGGCGTATCCGGACGTACCGTCCGAGTCATCGGGCGCTCTTCTGCTCACCCACTCACACCGGCATAGGCCCAGCCGGTCCAGCGGCGGACCTCCACCAGCATGACCGGGCCCGCCGGTCGACGTTCCCGGTACTGGCCGTACTTCGCCACCAGCTGGTCAATCGCGTCACGCCAGGCGGATCCGTCCTCGACGATGCGGGCGACGCCGTCGGCACGCGCCCACCACAACTGGTTCCAGTCGTCAGCGTAATGATCGACAATCAGGCTGACGCTCGGATTGACCGCGATATTGGCCAGACGCCGCAGAGCCGTCGAGCGCTTGGGCTTGTGGTCCACGACCATCACGATCATGTCATCGTGGAGTGCGAAGGTCACCGGTACCAGGTGCGGCTGCCCGCCCGCGTCCACCGTGGCCAGCCGGGCTACCCCGCCGGTGGCAAACCGACCGCGTGCCTCAGCAGCGTCCAGATTCATCCCCCATACCTACCGCCACGAGCACTACCGCCACGAGCACTTACCGTTACGACAGACCTGCCGTCAGGACAGAGCAGCACGCAACGATGCCCCCGCCTTCGGTCCCGACAGCAGGACGAGACAATGGGACCATGGCTGACGCGGACGTGACGACCCCGCTGTACGGGGTGCGGATCCGGGTGGACAAGACCGGGCCGGGGGTCCATGCCGCGCTCGATCCGGAACGCCGGGCTGAGTTCGAGGCGGAATTTCGCAACGCATTGGCGCACGCCGACGACCAGTTTGATCTGGATGCCGTCCAGGATGTGGTCGAACGATGGTGGCCGGCGGCGGTACTGTGCGCGAATCCGGCGGGCGCCGATGAAGCGCTACACGGTGCGATGGGTGACGTACGCCAGCGAACAGCGTGATGCATTACACGATACGTGACGCATTGCACGATAGAGGAACGCTGGCGCACCACCACCGTCCTGCGGGTCCGCTGGCTCGGCTGACACCACCACCGGCCTGACAGGCTTTTCGCACGCCGGCACGGGACCAGGACCGCTACCGGAGCCGCCGGACGGCAGACGCCGGACTGGCGCTCCCCTTCCCACGCGCCGACGGTGCCTGGCGCGCCAAGACCGGCGCACCCATCACTCGAATCAGCAGCCACCGAGGGTGATCGAGGACGCGACTGGGGTGTCACGAGTCGGGGACGGATGGGAACGACCCGGACACCTCAGCCGCGTCCTTAACCTACCCTGCCGATAGCAAATAGTCACTGATCGATTACAGGTGGTTCTAGCTTACACGGCGATTGGCCTCCATGTACCCGTTTTGGCGTGGTCTATCGCAATGTATTTTGCCGGAATTCGCCGTCGTCCGCGCAACACCGGGAGGTCAATCACGGAACGTGACCAAACGCCCGATAGGAGATCTCCACGTGGAACGCTCCGGACATGTCCGACCGCTCCCCGGACACGGGCCGGAGCCGACCAGGCGGGCGCGGTCAGATACCGAGCCGCGCCCGCAGGACACCCGCGAGCTCTCCGAAGGCCCGCCCCCGGTGACTGATCGAGTCCTTTTCGGCCGGGCTGAGCTCCGCACTCGTCCGGTCCTCGCCGTCAGCCAGGAACAGCGGGTCGTAGCCGAAACCGCCGGTCCCGCGCGGCCCGGTCAGCAGCCGTCCGCGCATCTCGCCGTGCACGACCTGTTCGGTGCCGTCCGGGGTCACCAGGGCCGCCGCGCACACGAACCCCGCGCCGCGCCGCGCCGCGGGCACGTCGGCCAACTGGGCGAGCACGAGCGCGTTGTTGGCGGCGTCACGCTCGGCCGCAGACACCCCAGACAGCAACCCGGCCCACCGCGCGGACAATACCCCGGGCATCCCGTTGAGGGCGTCGACCGCAAGCCCTGAATCGTCCGCCACGGCGGGCAGACCGGTGACCCGCACGGCGTCCCGCGCCTTGATCAGCGCGTTCTCGGCGAAGGTTGCCCCGGTCTCCGCCACATCCGGGCCGTCGGGCAGTGCCAGCAACTCGACGCTGAGCCCCGCAGCCGCCAGAATGCGGCGCAGCTCGACGAGCTTGGCGCCGTTGCGGCTCGCCAGCACGACGCGCGTGGACACGACCCCACGCACCGCACGATCGTCATTGGAGGCCATCAGCGATCACCGGGGCGAGGGCCGGGTCGCCGACCGTGGCCCACCTGAGGGCACCGGACGCACCCCGGCAAGGGCCGCCCGCTGAATCTCGGTCAGTCGCGCGCATCCCTGGGCGCCCAGATCAAGCAGCCGGTCGAGCATGACCCGGTCGAACGGCACAGGGCCGATGGTCCGCGTC
>NZ_CAUVXI010000267.1:0-2591 GCF_963555845.1 Protofrankia sp. Cas8
AAGGTCCGCCAGCTCATCGAGTCGGTCAACGACACCCTCAAGGGGCAGCTTGACCTGGAAGAACACGGTGGGCGGAGCTTCGAGGGTGTCGCGGTCCGGGTCGGCCAGCGGCTGCTGGCGATGGCTGCGGCGATCTGGCACAACAACAAGATCGCCGCTCCTGTCACCCGCTCACTGATCGCCTACGACCACTGAACGCGATCAACAGATTAGGAATTATTCGTCTAGACCGCGGGCCTTGATCGCGATCGGGGCTCGGCCGAGACGCAGCCTGACCTGCTCGGATGTGCTTTTCGGTTCACATCCACCCGCAGCACGTCGAAGCCCGCCTGAATCAGCCGCTCGGTGGCTTGGCGGTAGAAGTGGGCTTCGGCGTGGCTGCTGCCCGGCGAGAGCTGGAAACGGTTATGTGGGCCGCGCTCCTGGAGTCGTTCCGAGATGACCTCGGGATCGGCTTCCAGGATGACGGCGAGATCGGGCCGGTCAGCCTCGGCGTTGACGTGCCAGAGGAAGGCCGGATCAATGCCGTCGAAGCGCTGCATCACCAAGCCTGAGGGGATGTAGCGGTCACTCAGCACCACCCGGCCGGCGCTTGTGTTCGGCCGGACTTCCGCCTCAAGGTGGTGGTAGCGGTCAGCGGCATACAAGCAGGCCAGCGCGTGACCGGTAGTCGTCTCAGTCAACTCGCGGCAGAGTGCGCCGATGGGGCCGTTACTCGGCTCAGCCGTCACATGCACGTCTTCGCCAGCGGCAACGAGGAGCTGCGCCAGGTGGTGAACGATGGTGCTCTTGCCCGCACCGCTCGGCCCGTCAACGCTGACGAACAAGCCGCGCTGGTGATCAGAAAAGGGCCGGAGGTTCATCGTCGCCCCCTCCCGGTTTCTGGCCGCGCAGCTCTTCCAAGCTGGCGGCCTTGGTGGCGAGCAGCACGAACAACCGGGCCGCCACCAGGGCGTCATAGGTCGCGCGGTGCGGTGAGATGGCGTCCGGCAGGCCATCGGCCAGGTTGAACGACTCGACCAGGCTGCCGAGCCGGTAGCCGTCCAGGCCCGGCACCAACCGCCGCGCAAGCTTGAGCGTGTCGAAGACCTCGGGCGGTTCCCAGCCGCTCATCTCGCGCTGAAGAACGCTGACGTCAACATGGGCGTTGTGGGCGACGATCGCGGGGTGGCTGAGTGCCATAAGGATATCGACCTTGACCGCCTCGAAGGTGGGGCAGTCGGCAACGTCCTTGTTGGTCAGACCGTGAATCCGCGTGGCGAAGTGCTTGATCGGCGACTCCGGCTTGACGAGCCAGCTCACCGGCTCCCCGATGACCCCGCCGGCGATCGGGACGGCGGCCAGCTCCACCAGGTCGGGCGGCTGCTGGCCGTTGCCCTCGACGTCAACCACCACGTACGTGAGGTCAGTCCAGTCAGCCATCTTGCTTACCGTCCTTCCAGCCGATACTTGCTCGGCCATGCTGTCGCTCGACGTGCGGATGTCGCACGTCATGCACTTGGAACCCGAGCGCGTGTTGCAGGTAGTAGCGCGGCTGCTCCGTCTCCAGACCGGACACCACGGCCGCGCGGTCGGTGATGTCCACGACCACCAGACCACGAGCCTCGGGCAAGGAGCTGGCGACTTCCCGCAGTCGGTCGGGTGACGGTCGCGTGTGTGCGGTGGCGCAGAGTTCAAGCTGACTCAGCGGACAGATGTCGCACAGCTCGCGCCCGATGCCGTAGTGCCCGTTGTAGTCGGGGAGGCCATGCGCGTAGGCCACCGCGCAGGAGGTCTTGCGGAACAACGGCGTGGAGTTGTCGAACGCGGCGAGAACGCGCTGTTCAAGCGTCTCGGGCACGATCTTCCGGCGCGCGGTGTCCTCGTAGGGCTCAGGCAGACCGTTGGCCTTGTAGTAGTCCGCAATCTGGTCGCGGTAGAAGAGCCCCGTAAACACCGTGGCGTCGGCGTGCTGGGCCAGGTTGTACGCGGCGTCCAGGTGCTCGTCTGAGTCGTTGAGACCAGGCACCAAGGGACGCCAGTAAAGGATGGTGCGGTACGCCCTACGCTCGGGCGCGCTCATGAGCTTCAAGGACTCGGCCGCCACCGAAGAGGGGTAGGGCTCGATCTCCTTATTGTCGATCCCTGAGAAGGTGAACAGCAACGTCAGCTTGATGCGGCGAAGCTGGTTGAGCCGCTCAACGTCGTCCGGCTTCATCTGGTGCCGCGTGATGACGAGCACGTGATTCGTCAGGCCCCGCGCGTCGAGGTCTTCCAGCACGGCAAAGGTGTGCGGCCGGACGACCGGAAGGAACGGGTCAGTGGCCCTGTTGAACACCTGCACCGGGGTCACGTGCGGCTGGAAGTACCGGTGAGTGACCAGCTCCTCGACGGCCTGGGTGTCGCTCATGAGCGCCCGCGGCACCCGCTGATCCCACAGGCCGTAGGTGTGCCGGATGCAGTACGCGCAATCGAGCGGACAGCCTTGGATGTGGTTCAGGCTGAGACCGCTTTTGCGGTACTCCACGACTTCGCGGGCGCGCTCCGGAAGCTTGTCGATCTGATCCCTGCTCAGCAGGGCAACACGGGTGGCCACCTGGCTTAGAGCGACC
>NZ_CAUVXI010000267.1:3004-5240 GCF_963555845.1 Protofrankia sp. Cas8
GGGCGCTCTTACTCCCAAGTCCCTTGAGGACGGACGCGATTCGCGTCCCTAACGGGAGAGTAAGGAGGAAAGGGCGACGCGAGAAGCAAATTGCTCGGTATTGCTCGCAATATCACGAAGATGTGAATGCCGAAACAATCACTCGCCACCTTCGGGTACCGACGAGGCAAGATCGGCAATGGCCCGGTTGATGATCGCCCTGGCCGCCGCGCCGTAGCTGGCCACGGCCGCCAACTTCTCGAACGTCGCGGTGTACAGCTCGATCTCGTGCGGCTGTCGGAGGTTCAGCTCAGCCGAATAGGTCTCGACGCGCGCGAGGTCAGAGTTGTACATCATGAAGCCGTGGCGCGGATCGACCACATACTGCGTCTCGTACCCGATGACCCCAAGCTTTACGTTGCGCAGTGAAGTCAGCGATACCAGCCGATCAAGCTGCCCAAGCATGATGTCCGGCGAGCACAGCCGGTAGCGCAAGGTGGCATCGGTAATGACAAAATGGAACGCCTTATCCGTGCGATACAGCATTTCTTGCCGCTGCATACGTTTGGCCACCGCGTCATTGACATCGTTAGGCACTTTATGCACCAGGACGGCGCGCGAAAAGAGCGCGCGGGCAAACTCCGCCGTTTGCAACAGGCCTGGGACCACCGCTGGCTCGAACGAACGGTACAGCCTGGTCTTGGCGTCCTGTTCGGACAGCTCAAGTTGGTGGCCGAGCATCCCGGCTTTGAGCACGCGTTGCCACTCGGCGTGCTGCACTTCAAGGGTGGGCGGCCTCAAGGAGTCGGTGCGCCACATGTGATAAATCTTGTGGCTCACTGATGGGAGACTTGGGTGCGGGGTCAGGCGTTGACCGCGGAAGACCGCGAGGAGATTTCTCGTGGGATTTCGGAGGGGTTTTCGGGATCGGCTATTGCTCGACTGCTGGGAAAACACCGATCGGTGGTGAACCGGGAGATTAGCCGTTGTGGTGGCCGCGAGAGTTATCGCGCATTGGCCGCGCAGGAACGCGCCGAGGAACAGGCGCTTCGACCGAAACCGCACAAGCTTGCCGTGTCCGAGCGGTTGCACGATGCTGTAGCGGAAGGACTAAAGCAGAGCTGGTCGCCTGCGCAGATCTCGTCCCGGCTGAAGGTCAACCATCCGGATGATCCGGAGATGTGCGGGTCGGGTGAAACGATCTACGAAACGCTGTACCTGCAGAGCCGTGGTGGCTGTGACAGACCAAACCGGCCCCATCGGGACGGTCATATCTGGCCCCACCTGGCTGATCCCCTGACCGGGTGACGGCGATATTTGGCCCCACTCGGACACGTGGGGACGAGGTTCTGCTCAGGACGGGGGTTCGCACTGGGACGCTGTCTTCATGCGCTCGATGAGCGGCCGTGACGTTGACGCGGCGCTGGCTGAGATGGTGCGGGTGCTCGGTCCGCGGGACACCCGTGACTGGCAGGTCCAGGCGGGGCTGTTGGACTGGACCTGCTGGCAGACCGCTGCCCATGTCGCCCACGACCTGCTGGCCTACGCGGGGCAGGTAGCGGCCGGCCCGGCGGCTGCCTACCTGCCCTTCGACCTGACGGTGGCGACCGACGCGGACCCGCGCGACGTGCTCCAGGTCGTCACCGCCTGCGCAAGACTCCTCAGCGGCGCGATCGTCACCAACCCGGATGTTCGCGGGTGGCACTACGGACCGACCGACACTGCGGGTTTTGCGGCCATGGGCGTCGCCGAGATCCTGCTGCATACCCACGACATCACCGAGGGGCTGCGGGTGCCGTGGCGTTCCCCACGGCCACTGTGCACGGCGGTACTGAGCCGACTATTCCCCGACGCTCCGGACGGCGATCCCGTGCAGGTCCTGCTGTGGTGCACTGGGCGAGCCGATCTCGGCGACCGTCCTCGTCGATCATCGTGGATCTTTAACGCTGCCATCCGATGACCCGGACCGGCCGCCGCGGATGGTTGCGGTAGTGCGCGGTCGCACGTTCTCGGCGGCTCGGCTCGGACGGAACCTGGGTCAGGCGGTGGCGCGGGCTGCGCGGGTGTGAGCGAGGCGGTAGGAGTCGCTGCCGGTCTCGATGATGTTGCCGCCGAAGGTGAGCCGGTCGACGATCGCGGCGCACAGCCGGGGGTCGGTGAACGTCTTCGTCCACCCGGAGAACGAGTCGTTGGAGGCGATCGCGACGCTGTTGGTCTCTTCCCGTTCGGTGAGGACCTGGAACAGCAGTTCGGCGCC
>NZ_CAUVXI010000267.1:5277-6779 GCF_963555845.1 Protofrankia sp. Cas8
GAGTTCCATATAGCCCAGTTCGTCGATGCAGAGCAGGTCGACGCGGCCGTAGCGGGCGATGGTCTTGGTCAGGATCTTCTCGTCGGCGGCCTCGACGAGTTCGTTGACGAGTTTCGCGGCGAGTGTGTAACGGACCCGGTGGCCGGCCATCGCCGCGGCGGCGCCGAGCGCGATGAGCAGATGAGATTTCCCGGTGCCGGAGTCACCGATCAGGCATAGCGGTTGCCCGGCGCGGACCCAGGCGCAGGTCGCCAGGGTGTTGATGGTGGCCGGGTTGATCGCCGGGTTGGCGTCGTAGTCGAAGTCGGTCAGCCACTTCTCCCGGGGGAACCCGGCGGCGCGGATCCGCCGTTCGGATCGGCGCCGGTCCCGGTCGTCGCACTCGGCCATGAGGAGCTCGGCGAGGAACCCACGGTAGGTCAGCTGCTGGCGTTCCGCGGCCTGTTCGGTCATCCCGCGATGCGCTGGTCTGGTCATGAGACTCTTCCCGCGCTGGAGTGGTCGGCCCCCGCGGGGGTAGTCGTGGTCGGCGCCGCGGTCGGACGACGCCGTCGTAGCAGCTCGTCGTAGTGCGCGACGCTGGGAATCGGGCGGGTATTCGCCGGCAGCCCAGCGATCACCGCGG
Source organism: Protofrankia sp. Cas8 (assembly GCF_963555845.1). Taxonomy (NCBI): domain Bacteria; kingdom Bacillati; phylum Actinomycetota; class Actinomycetes; order Frankiales; family Frankiaceae; genus Protofrankia; species Protofrankia sp. Cas8. The sequence goes on from NZ_CAUVXI010000267.1 coordinate 5,903, forward strand.
CCGGTTCGGTCAGGCGGCGCTCGGTCAGGCTCGTCACGGTGTCCCCGGAGGCAGCAGGCGGCACCGAGGGTGTCTGGCGCTCCTCGACAGGCCGGGTCTGGGTGGTCTTACGGGCCTCGACCGCGACAACGTCAGCGGTACTCGCCCCGGCAGCGACCGCCGCGGCCAGGCCGGCCACAACGTCGGCGTGGGGCAGGTGACGGTGCAACAGCAGCACCTCGACCAACGCCCGGGTGCCGCCGGCGTCGCCGTGCGCGCGGCGCGCCGCGGCCCAGAACGCCTCATGCTCGGCGGTGAACACCCCGGACTGGCGGGGCCTGGGCCAGCACCGTCGCACCGGGGCCAGTTGAGACCGTCAGAGCCATTCGCCGGTGACGACCGAGGCTGGCACCTGCTCGGGGTGCTGGCCCGGCTCACCCGGCTCGCCGGCCGGTCCACCTTTGTTCCCGCTGCGCCTGTTGTCGGAGCGACACGTCGCGGCGGATCGCCTGGCCCGGCCGTCGGTGCGGGTGCGGTGCGATGCGGTCGGCGTGATCGGATGGAACCCTCCTCCGATGGTTACGCAGACGGTACAGGTGGACGCACGGCATGATCGCATTTACTCTCAGTAGTGGGTCAGTCTCGCCTGGAAACGTCGCCGTGAATGGGCCAGCGGCCCTGCCGGCCCCGGTCCCGGGGTTTCCCGGCCAGCTCGGTGGAGGGGGATCGCAACATGCACAGAACGCTGATTGTTGCCAAAATCGAACCCGGTTCCCACAAGGATGTCGCACGTATCTTCGCAGAGTCGGACGCCACCGGTCTGCCGCGCGTGGCCGGCGTCGTCCACCGTTCACTCTACTCACTCGGCGATCTCTACGTACATCTTCTGGAAACCGTC
>NZ_CAUVXI010000268.1:0-6298 GCF_963555845.1 Protofrankia sp. Cas8
ACCACTGCGCCGCGAACCTCATCTTCGACATGGATCCGGATATCGACCGTCTGGGCCGACCCGAAGAACTCCCGCAGAGCCGCAGGCAACGCCCTACGCATGTGGGCGGGAGTCGGCTGCACGATCGTCAGACCTCGACACTGGGGAGACCATGCCACCCACATGTCCTCGTCACGCCGGACGATCACATCTACCGGCCTAGCCACGACGGATCACCTCCAGCGCTTCCTCCTGGGTCAGCCCTACCTCCTTGACGAGGATCCGTCGAACGACGACCGGCCCGATGCTCGTCACCGACTCGTGGAACGCCCACAGCAGACGGGGTCTTCCAGGCGCTTCCAACCATCGGTGCGAGCCTCCCGCATCGCGCGAGCCCTCCCCATAGCCCAGCCTGGCCAGGACCTTGAGTAGCTGGCGCGGCTTCATGGCGGGAAACGGACTGCTCATCAACGATGATGATGGCACCCGCTGCGACATCAGCCGATACCCGGATCACCATCCCACTATCCCTGCCCCGGCCGCCCCACGCACGCCTTCGCCACCAGGATCACGCCAGGATCGGACAGCACCACGCCATGCCCGGAATGGGACGCGCCTGGGCCTGCGGTACGAGTCGGCTTGCCATCGGATGATGACAGCCACATTGACAGCCAAGCCGGTGGACGAGGGTGGACAAAGGCGGACGGACCGTCCGAGGTCGCCGGACGCGGCAGACGTCAGCGGACGTCGACCGAAGATCCGGAGCGGACTACGAATCAAGAAGTTGGGGGTTCGAGTCCCTCCGAGCGCACGCTGGTTGAGGCAGGTCAGAGCCCCCTTCCAGCGAGGCATGCACGTACGTACCGTCATCATGGCTTCTGTCGCCGCATGGCCCACAAGATTCAGGACCCCACGATCAGGCTCCGACGACCTCGAGACGCCGCAACATCCGAACTAGTGTGGATGTCGTGAGTATGGCCTACGAAGAAGTCCCGTTCAGCGAGCTGCTACACCACCCGGCGGCAACCACCCGGCGGCTCGACGAGGTACGAGCGCTACGGCTGCGCCGTCGCGACGCGACGGACCTCGCGCTGATGCGGGTGGACCAGCTGGAACAGGACTCCGCCGTGGTCGACTTCGCCACCCGCATGCTTGCCGGCCTGGTCCGCACGGGGCACACCGCCGTCCTACGGCAGGCGTTGCCCGACGCCCTGCCCTGGACGACGTTCCTGCCAACGGAGGATGTCGACGCCTTCTTCGCCGAGCTGATCGAAACAGCACGCGGCACGATGACGCTGAACACACTGGCTCCCATCGCCGTCCTGCTCGCCCAGTGGCGACACAGCGCCGAGATCCACGCCGACCCCGCCCTGTACACGATGCTGACTCGGGAACCGGACGGCGATCTCGGGCCTGTCCCCCGGCCGGCCGCCGTCGAAGCGGAATGAGCCCGAAGCGAGGAGACCGCGCCGCTGCGCCGCCCACCGGCGGCGGACGCATCTGGTATCTGATCGACGAGTCGAACCGGACCGTGTAGGTGATCTACGCCGGTACCGGCCATCCCAAGGCCACCGACTGAGAGCCAGGGTGGCGGACGAACATGGCCACCCACGGACGCCGGTGGATGAACCGCAGCAGTTCGGTAACGCCCCGGCGTCGCCCTCGCCGACACCGCCACCGCGGGAAAGGTCTTCCATGCCGCCTACCAACGCCTACTCACCCCAACCGAGCGTGCCCACCTCTGGCCGGCTGGCCGCCCTGTCGACGGACCCGGCGCCCCTGTTCGTCTACGGAAGCCTGCTCTTCGATGACGTCGTCCGCATCCTCATCGACCGCGACCCCCACCGCACACCCGCCACCGTGCACGGATGGCGTGCCGCTGCCCTACCCGGACGCGTTTACCCCGCGCTCATCGCCGAACCCGAAGCGACCGCTTCCGGGCATCTACTCGACGACCTCACCGCCGAGGAATGGCAAACCCTCGACACCTTCGAAGCCGACTTCTACACCCTCGCCCGGATCACCTTTGCCAACGGCAAGAATGCGTGGACCTACGCCGCTGAGGACCCCGCCACGGTCGAGCCCGTCACATGGGACCCGGAGATCTTCGCCCGGCAGCAGCTATCCGCCTACCTCACCAACTGCACCGCCTGGCGTCAGCACCACGACGCCAGGCGATAGCCCGCACGTTGCCGAATTCCTCGATTGAGAGGTCAAGACCGCAACCGCGCTCGCCCGGTGCGCGGCAGTGGAAACGGCCTCAGCCGGTAGCTGACCCGCCGCCTTGCCGACTGCTGTTCCGGATCTTATCGGTGAGATCTTCCACCTGATCTGCCGGTGGAGGAGTTATGTCACCGAGCGGCACCCCGTAGTCGAAGAATCCGACGGTGTTGCCCACCGTAATGGACGAGCCGGCGACGTTTCCGGTCATGTCTTTCACCGTTATCGAGTATGCCATTTGGATTATCCGACCCTCGGAGTCGATCCAGACGTCCGCCGGGAATGTTTTGGTGGCGATCGAAGCGGACAGCATCTTGGCCGCTGCGGACGGCCGCTCAGCGGCGGCTTTTTCCGGATCGACGACCAGTGTGTACCGGGTGGCGCGGACTCCGCGAATGTCTTCTTCACCTACCACACGGGGTTCCCCAACGACACCGTGGAGGAAGGAAAGGCCCTGGCGCGGGTCGCTCCCGGACGGTCCGGCGAAATCATTGATCCCCATGCCGAGCAGGGCGCTCAGGTCGAAACGAATCCAGGTCTTGCCGGGAGGGAGGGAGAGTTTTTCCTGATCCGCGTACCGAATGTACTCGATCCCGTCGAGAACCATGCCCTCATAGTCGCCGACTTGGGTGACGTTTCCCTTAAGGCGCATCGTACGGCCGTCGAGGGTCGTCACCCCTTCGCCGGTCGCCTCGATGGTCTCGCTCCTACCCTCGACGGGCATCGTCAGCCGCTGGCTGATCGAAAAGCGCATCGTCGTCGCTTCCAGGGTCTTGTCGTAGGCGGCCGCCACCACGGTGACCGGGTCCTTCGACGATCGCCCGTCCTCGGCGCCAACGGTTGACGATGCGCAGCCCGTGAAGGCCAGGACAGCCAGGATGATGCCGAGGGGTGCGCGGGGATATCGCCGCATGGACCTTCTCCGGGAGAGGGGGTGCCTCATCGTCCACCCAACCTTTGGATTAAAAGATCAATAAGAACATTAATATGTACTTATGGTAGCATTTTTCTCCAGCCTGCCGGTAGTCGCGAATGATCCCGTCGAGACGATCACGATCGTTGATCGTTGATCGGCGTGCCGGGTTCGGACAGCAGGCCAGTGCTGGTGCTGGGCGGCACCTGCTGCTGCAGTGATCGGTGGGGCCGGCGGCTGTTGTAGTAATCGATTACCACATTTGGTGGCCGTCGCAGTCCGAAACAGGACAGTTGCTTCCAGGCAGGACCTTCCTCTATCGTCAGCCATGCGATGCACAACGTGGCACCGAGCCGACGACTTGGGGGGGTCTAAGTGCCTGTTTTGAATCTTCTGTCGACCCTGCTGACTACTTACACAGCTACGACTTGATTGAATTGGCCTTAGAGCGACCGGCGACAGGGGGCGCGGCGTCGCGGGACTATTGCCGGGCGCTCTTTGGGAACGATGTGAATCTGGTGTTGTGGCAGGAGCATCAGATTCACATCGTTAAGAGCCTGATTTGAATCCTCTGTCCGGGCGAGCCCAAGATTCAAAACAGACTCTTAACCGTGCTGACCGCAGGTGGAACGGCGGGTACAGAAACCTCGGGCACACCGGCGCCGCTGCCGCAAGCCGCAAGCCGCAAGCCGCAAGCTGCAAGCCGCAAGCCGTAATCAGAACCGAGCTGGGACGCGCCCTCATTTCCCCGAACAGTACTCCTGACGAGATCCCCGTAGATTGAACTGGCGCCTTTGATTGGGTTTCCAGCCGTCAGTAAAATGCTGGTCGATCAACTACTCGGCGTCGGCATCGGCATCGGCATCGGAAGTGGAAGTGGAAGTGGAAGTGGAAGTGGCGAAATAACCTGTGTGGTCGAGCCGGCGATCGAGCATTTCGAGCAGGCCGAGAGCAGTTTCGCCTTTAAGGTATTCGTTCCGTTCTTCACCGTCCATGTTCGAAGGAACCGATCCTATGGCTGACGTGACAGAATCCATTGCGATCATTGGTATGGGTTGCCGCTTCGCGGGCGGCGCCGACACACCCCAGAAATTCTGGCGGCTGCTCGCACGGGGCGAGGATGCGATCTCCGAGGTCCCGCCACAGCGGTGGGCGTCCTACGCCGAAGCCAGCCAGGAGAACGCCGCGGCGCTGCGTAAGACCACGCGCTTCGGTGGCTTCCTCGACGACATCGAGGGATTCGACGCCGAATTTTTCGGAATCATGCCGCGCGAAGCCGAGCTGATGGACCCTCAGCAGCGCATCCTGCTGGAGGTCACCTGGGAGGCGCTCGAACACGCGGGTATCCCGCCGGCGAGCCTCGCCGGTGGCGACGCCGGGGTGTTCGTCGGCGTCGGCTCGGACGACTACGGTCGCCGCCTGCTCGAGGACCTGCCCCGCATCGAGGCCTGGACCGGCATCGGGGCCTCCATGTGCGCCGTCGCCAACCGCATCTCCCACGCTCTCGATCTGCGCGGTCCCAGCCTCGCCGTGGACACGGCCTGCTCGGCGTCGCTGGTCGCCATCCACCTCGCCTGTCAGTCGTTGGCCCTCGGTGAGACTCCGGTCGCGCTGGTCGGCGGCGTACACATCATGGCTGGTCCCGGCCTGACCATGGTCCTCGACGCGGCAGGCGCGATCTCGCCGGACGGCCGCTGCAAGTCCTTCGACGCCGCAGCGAACGGCTACGGCCGCGGGGAGGGCGCCGCGGTGATCGTCCTGAAACGGCTCGCCGACGCCCAACGTGACGGAGACCAGGTGCTCGCGGTGATCCGCGGCAGCGCGGTCAACCAGGACGGCCACACCAACGGCATCATGGCCCCCAGCGGGGAGGCACAGATCCATCTGCTGCGCCGTGCCTACCGCATGGCCGGCGTGGAGCCGGCGACGGTCGACTACGTGGAGGCGCATGGCACGGGTACCCGCGCCGGTGACCCGATCGAGGCCGCCGCGATGGCCGCCGTGCTCGGGCGAGGCCGGCCCGCCCGGCAGCCATGCCTCATCGGCTCGGTGAAATCGAACATCGGTCACCTGGAGGCCGGCTCCGGTGTCGCCGGAGTCATCAAGGCCGTGCTGGCGCTGGGGCATGCCGAAATACCGGCGAGCCTCAACATCAGCGAGCCCAACCCGGCCATCCCCTGGGACACCGCCGGGCTCGAGGTGGTCACGACGACCCGGCCGTGGCCCGTCACCGAGCACCCACGCCGTGCCGGGGTCTCCGGCTACGGCTACGGCGGCACGATCGCGCACGTGGTGCTTGAACAAGCGCCCCCGAACGTGACCGAACCCCTGGTGGACACCGCGCAGCCGTCCCTGTTCCTCGTGTCCGGCGCCACCGAAGCCGGCCTGACCGCGGCCGCCGGGAATCTCGCCGACTGGCTCGAGACCGACGGCGCGGGCACCCCACTGGCCGCGGTCGCCCACACCCTGCGAGAACGGCGCAGCCACCTCACCCACCGTGCCGGAGTCGTCGCGGCCGACCGCGCCGAGCTGGTCGCCGCTCTGCGTGCGGCGGCGGCCGGTAACGAGGCGGCGGGCGTCCGGCTGGGGACGGCGAAACGGCGGGCGATGGGCCCGGTGTGGGTTTTCTCCGGACACGGGTCGCAGTGGGTGGGCATGGGGCGCGATCTGCTGGCCACGGAACCGGCGTTCGGGCGGACGATCGACAGGGTCGGCGAGATATTCGCGGCGGAGATCGGGTTCACTCCGCGTGCAGTGCTCGTCGGCGACGAACTCTCCGCGGTCGACGTCATCCAACCGATGATCTTCGCGATGCAGGTAGCGCTCGCCGACGTGTGGCGTGAGCACGGCTTCGAACCCGCCGCAGTGATCGGCCACTCGGTCGGTGAGATCGCCGCAGCCGTGGTCGCCGGTGCGCTGACCCTCAGCGACGGCTCGCGGCTGATCTGCCGTAGGTCGATTCTGCTCCGTGAGGTGGCCGGCAAGGGCGCGATGGCCATGGTCAACCTGCCCTTCGACGAGGTGCGCGCACGGCTCGGTGAACGCAACGACGTCGTCGCCGCGATCGCGGCTTCGCCGTCGTCGACCGTGATCGCAGGCGACGTCGATCCCGTCGAGGCGACAGCCCGCGCCTGGGAAGCCGAGAAGCTGGTCGTCCGCCGGGTTGCCGCCGATGTCGCCTTCCAC
>NZ_CAUVXI010000269.1:0-6183 GCF_963555845.1 Protofrankia sp. Cas8
GCGACAGCGGGAAGCGCAGTTCCATCGGCCGGCTACGGCCCGGTATCCCGATCTGGCGGGCCCGCATCGATGGTTCGGGGACGTTCCTCCAGAGCATCCGAGGAACCTCATGAGTGTTGAGCGTCATTCCTCATGAGGATGTAGGGATAGGTCAGCGTCATCGGTGGTGAGGGCAGCGGCCTGACGTAGAAGTCCCGGGTCGAATGTGCGGGCGACGTCCAACGCCGTCCGCGCTGGACTGTCCGTCTCGTCCCTGCTGCCGGCGCTCACAGCGCGCGGCCCGGGTTCGCCCACCAGCCGGTCCTCCTGCGTCTCGATGGGGGAGGGCTGGTGTTCGTCGTCGGTCGAGCGCGGCATCGGCGGCATCGGCGGCATCGTTCGATTCCGTCCAGAATGACGACGCGGGTCCTTCTGGACGAACGTCGGGTACTACGCGCTACGCGCCGGCCGAATCCTGGTGGATCCACCACTGGAGGGCTTCCTCGGTGCCGACGGTGTCGGGGTGGTGAGGGCCGAGGATCCGGCGGCGGCTGGCCAGGACGTCCTCGCCGAGTGCACGGGCATCCTGGTACCGGCCGAGTTTGCCCAGATAGATGGCGAGGTTGTAGGCCGAGGTGAGCGTGTCGGGGTGGTCGGGCCCGAGGACGCGGCGGTGCCGGGCGAGGGTGTCCTCGCCGAGTTCGCGGGCGGCCTGGTGGTCCCCGAGGGCGCTCAGCCGTACGGCGAGGTTGTAGGCCGAGTTGAGGGTGTCGAGGTGGTCGGGCCCGAGGACGCGGCGGCGGCGGGCGAGGGTGTCCTCGCCGAGTTCGCGGGCGGTCTCGTGATCGCCCAGGGCGCTCAGCAGGATGCCGAGGTTGTTCGCCGAGTTGAGGGTGTCGGGGTGGTCGGGCCCGAGGGTTCGGCGGCGCCGGGTGAGGGTGTCCTGGTACAGGTCGCGGGCGGCGTGACGGTCGCCGAGCTCGGCGAGGTCGACGGCAAGGTTGTGGGCCGAGTTGAGGGTGCCGGGGTGGTCGGGCCCGAGGGTTCGGCGGCGCCGGGTGAGGGTGTCCTCGTCGAGTTCGCGGGCGGCTTGATGGTCACCGAGGGCGCTCAGCCGGATGGCGAGATTGTTCGCCGCATCCAGGGTGTCGGGGTGGTCGGGGCCGTGAGTCCGCAGTAGGCGAGCGAACACGCCCTCGGTGGATTCGGGGGTGTCCAGGCGCTCGCCTTCGGGCTGTTCCTCCGTCGCATCGTCGCCGGCGACGGTCGTGGGCTTGGCGACGGTCGTGGGCTTGGCGGCGGCGAGGCCGGGGGTGACGAGGGTGTGGGCGGTGACGAGGGTGTGGGCGGTGACGAGGGTGTGGGCGACCGTCGGCACGTCGGCGGCTGGTGGCTGCTCGGCGGCGCGGCGGACGGCGTCGTCGAGGTGCAGCGGCAGGCCGGCTCGGGTGATCCAGCCCGCGCCGTAGGCCGCGGCCGTGGCGAGGGCGAGGGCGAGGGCGAACGCGGCGGCGTCCGGGTGGCGGGCGGCTGGGTCCTTCTCCAACGCGTGCAGCACCACCTGGGCGACCGGTGCGGGCACCCCGACCATGGGCGGGGCGGGCTCGGTCAGCTGCCTGCGCCACAGTATGTGCAGTGGCTGTTTCGGGTCGAATGGCGGCCGGCCGGCCAGGAGCTGGTAGAGCACGATGCTCAGCGAGTACAGGTCGGTCGCCGGGCACAGCCGGCCGCCCTCGATCTGTTCGGGCGCCATGTAGACCGGCGTGCCGGCGACTTTGCTGGCGGTGGTCGCCGACCCCTCGAACAGCTTCGCGATGCCGAAGTCGACGACCTTCACCGTCCCGTCCGTGGCGAACAGGATGTTGTCGGCCTTGACGTCGCGGTGCAGCACACTGTGGTCGTGAGCGTGGCTCAACGCCGCGGCCACCGCCAGGCCCACCGCACACGCCTGCTCCGGCGTCAGCGTGCCCCGCCGCCGGGTCAGCGTGCCCCCGGCCAGCAGCTCCATCACCACGAGGCACAGGTCGTCGGCCTCGATGTAGTCGTAGACCCGGACCACATGCGGATGATCCAGTCCGCCCAGCACCCGCGCCTCGGCGGCGAAGTCGATCCGCTCGCCTTCGGCCGTCTCGGCCGGGATCACCTTGATCGCCACCGGTCGGCGCATCCGCCGGTGCTCTGCCTTCAGCACCAGCCCGAACGCCCCCGAGCCCAGATACTCGCCGAGGACGTAGTTGGGCACCGCCGCGGCAACCCGCGCCCGCTCGATAATCACCAAACGCCCCGGCAGCCCGGTCGTGCCGTTGGCCGTTCTGTTGGCCGTCCTGTCGTCACGACCCGGATCATCACAGCATCACCATGGTGGAGCCAGCTTAGAGCGCCCCAGGACCCCGGAACACCACGGATTGCCGGGACTGCCTGCCATCTCGGCTGGGTGGCCTTCCACCCGATGTGGCCTTTCATCCGATCCCGACCGGCACCAAATCTCCCGCGCGGGTAGGGACCTGACACGTGCGATGAACGGACTCGGCGGATCTGGCCCACTGGATGATCATCAATCGTCTGGTCACAGCGAACGACGTCTGCAAATGTTTGCGAGAAAATTCCCCGTCGCCCCCCGTCGCTGTTCTTCTGTATAGCCTGGACGAGGCTTTGGGTGAGAGCCTTGCGACGGATACCGACGATCATCACCCTCCGGTAACATGTCGTATCTCTCCGTGGAGATTGTGGTGGAGGTGTAGCGCTCACCTACCCGGCCGAAAATCTGTCGCCTAGGTTCTGGAGCCGGCGGCGGAAGTCTGCGCGCGATAACGAACATCTGGATCTGTACTGCTGGAGGTCTCACGTATGGTCTTGTTGTGCGACGGGCAGCTCATCCGGCCTACCTATAAGGTTGAGCGGCTGTTGGGCAGGGGGGCTTTTGCCGAGGTCTACCGTGTCGAGCACCGGTACCTGGGCCGGCAGGCGATGAAGGTCTTCCGGCAGGTAGGAATGTCCGGGGAACAGGTGCATGACGCACTCGGCGAGGCGATGCTGTTGTCCGGCATGGGTCACCCCAACATCATCCGCGTGTTTGAGGCGAACACCGTCGAGACGGACAACGGGGTCTACGCATACTTCACCATGGAATACGTGGCCGGCGGTACCCTGCACGATTTCTGGTCGTCGTACGGCGACGCGTTCGTGCCCATCCCGACCGCGGTGGACGTCATGCGGCAGATATCGCGTGGGCTGGCGGTCGCCCATCGGAAGTCCCCGCCGATCGTCCATCGGGACATCACGCCGCAGAATATACTGGTCGGCTACGACGGGGACGGTTTGCGTGTGCGGATCAGCGATTTCGGGCTTGCCAAGAAGGTCAGTGCCCTGACCCTGCTGGCCAGCTCCCAGGGAACCATCGCTTTCATGGCGCCGGAGACCCTGCTCCACCCGCATCTCGCGTCGGTGCCGGGGGACGTCTGGGCTCTGGGCGCGGTGTTCTACCTGCTGCTGACCGACCGGCTTCCATATCCGATGCGCTCCGCCGGCGCCCCGATCACGGCCGCCTGGAACACGGGCACGCTCGTGCTGCCGAGCGAGCTGCGGTACGCGGTGGACGGAACACTGGACGCAATCGTCGCCCGGGCGCTGTCCTATAACCCGGCGAAGCGTTACCCGTCGGCCGCCGAGATGCTCGCCGACCTGGATGCGTGGCAGCCAGGGAGCCCGGCGCCGCCGCGGCCGCGAGAGAAGGAACCGGGGCCGGCCGGGGAGATCGCCGCGGGCAAGAATGTGCTCGGTCGGTCATCGCCCGCGGATGAGGCCGCGGCGCTGGGGATGGCTCGCCAGGCGGTGGCCCTCGCCACCGCGGGCCAGTGCGACAAGGCCGCCGATCTGATGGAGGAAGCCTTCAACAAATGGCCCGGGCTACGTGACCAGTACGTGTCACGGATCCGGCTGTGGCGTAAGGGGGTGACGATGTGACGACCCAGGACACCGACGTCGACCCGCTGCAGCGGGTGTCTGCGCAGATCTACCGGCAGAACGCCTTCCGGGTGACCGGCCTGGCACTCTCGTCCACCGGACGGGAGATCAGACGGATGGCCGACAGGCTTGCCGTCATCGAGAAGACCGATGGGCAGTTGCCGACCTCGGACATCCTGCCGCTGGCGCCGACCCCGTCCGCCGGGGACATCCGCGCCGCTCTCGACCGGCTGGGCGATCCCCGCCAGCGGCTGGTCGACGAGTTCTTCTGGCTCTGGCCGGCGCAATCGGGCGGTCCGCAGGACGCAGCGCTCGCCGCCCTGGCCGCCGGCGATCCGGACGCCACGGTCCGGCACTGGACCACCGCGGCGCAGACCAGCGACCTGACGGTGCCCGCGGACGCCGCGAGCGCAGTCCACAACATCGCGGTGCTCGAGCACGTACGGGCACTCGACGCCGAACTGGCCGCCGACACCGCGCAGCCCGACTGGGTGTCGGTCTACCGCCGCTGGGGGCTCGTCCTGAGCGACGACCGGGTCTGGGACAGCCTGGTGGCGCGCATCAGACACGCCGCCAACGCCCGGCTCGACGAAAGCCTCGCCGCCCGGATTCGCTCGGCGCTGCCTACCGCGTTGCTGAGGATCGGTGCCGAGATCGTCGTCGCCGCCATCGCGGCCGACGATATCGGCCGGGCCGAGAGGCAGCTGGCGGCGATGCGCGACGCACAGCTGGGGGACACGGCCCGAGATGCGCTCGACGCCGCCCTGCGCGCGGCCGGCGCGCCCTGGGCCGACCAGATCGGCCGGCTCTGCGACGACGTCGTCCAGGTGGCCACCGACACTCAGAAGAATGGTCTGGACCAGGCCGAGCGCATCCTCGCCGATTCCGCGGGGCCGCTCGAACGGCTTGATCTCCTACTGCCCCCCGAGGAGCCCACGCGGGCCCGCACGCACGACAAGGTTGCCCTCGACACGCTGCGTTGCGTGCTGTGTTTCGACCAGACCCGGGACCTCTCGGACACCGCCGACGCCGGTACCGCCCGCGACCACATGCGGATGACCAAAGTGCTCACCCGGGCTGAGCGGACGGCGGCATCCGAGGCCATCGGGGACCGGCTGGCCGAGAACCGGAAAATTCTCGAGGCGAGCTCCCTGCGCTTCGTCTGCTGGATCTGTCACGAGAACCCGACCGACCCCAGAACGGCGATCAAGATGTGGATGCTCGGCGACGTGATCCGGGAATACCCCAACGTGCGTTGGAACAAGCGGGAGCTCACCGTGCCGCGTTGCCGGTCCTGCCAGTTCCGTTCATGGGGCCGGGGATGGCTGGCCGCGCTGCGCTGCGCCCTGTACTTCGTGGTCGCGATCAGTATTCCCACGATGCTGTTCGCCGACGCCGGCGGCGGATATATCTTCCTGGCCGTCGTCGTCGCGTGTGTCGTGTTCCTCGTCGACCTGAACGCCGTCGTCAGGCCCGCCGCGCAACAACAATGGAACCACATCGTCTCCTTCCCGCCGGTAGCGGAACTGTACAGAAAGGGATGGCAGCGCGGTGAGCGGCCGCTGGGGGTCGGCCGTGACTGACATTCTGCGCCAGTGGCGGTATCCCCGCGAGTTCCGCATAGCCCGACCGTCCGTGCCGGGGGAATGGGCCGCGGTGCTCCACGCTTCCCGGGAAGCCTCGCCCGTACCGGCGCCCGGCGAGCAGGCGGCGGACCCGGCCGCGGAGAAGGCGCTGGGCCAGCCGGCGGTGGCCGAGCTCGCGACCGGCCTGTGGCGAATGGGCCGGCGCCTTTCCGACATGGCGAAGAACTCCGGCCCGGCAAAGAGTTCCGACACCGCGCAGGACAGGGGCCGCACGACGGACACCCGCCGGCTGCAGCGGCAGTTCGACTCCCTCTGGAGTGCCCTCGCCGCGGCCGGGGTCGAGGTTCAGGAGCACGACCACACCCGATACGACTCCGGTCTCGACCTGCAGGTCCTGGAGTTCCAGCAGACCGACGGGCTGACTGACGAGATCGTCCTGGAGACCCTGCGGCCGAGCGTCTACCTCCACGGTCGGCGAGTGCAGACCGGAGAGGTCGTCGTTGGCATTCCCGTGCGCTGACCCGACCTGACCCGACCCGACCCGGCCCCAGACGAGCCCCCCGCAGACCCCCGACACACGCACCGGAAAACCGGTCCCACCGGGAAGGAGGAACGATGACGCGATCGACGATGGACTTCGGCATCGATCTGGGCC
>NZ_CAUVXI010000270.1:0-4079 GCF_963555845.1 Protofrankia sp. Cas8
CGGTGACCGCGCGGACCTTCGGTAACACCCCCGGCGCGTCGTCGCGGCCGGCCGGCAGGCCGAACGCGGCGATGGTGTCCTTGGACGCCGGCGCGTCCCACGCCAGCCCGTCGATGCTCATCAGCCGCCACGGGCCGAGAAACGCCCCGACCGTGTCCAGGTCCGCGACCGGCACGGCGACCTGGGAGAACAGTTCCGCCAGCGGCGCCGCGCCGAGCCGCTGGCGGGCCCTGGTCAGCCCACCCGAGGTCGGTTCCCAGGCCGGCGAGGTGACGTCGAGGTCGTCGAGCGTCCCGGCCAGCCGGCTGCCCGCCACCGTCTCAGTGTCCGTCACACCCCACGATCATGCCGTCAACCAGGCAGAACTACCGGAACCGACACACCAGGCACGACCAAGATCCAACTAGCGTCAGTGGCATTGCGGCTACACCAGGCGATCTACTTCGACGACGGGGATATCACCGCGATCGCCTGAAACGGCTCTGTTGCATTAGGTGGAGCCCAACAGGGTCGAACGGTGACCTGTTATCGGTGGTCTGGTCAATGAGTACGAACGCGTCGCGCAAAAGCCCAGCTCAACGCTGGTGGCACAGTTCTGGCACCCCACAGGGTCGGGCGATGCACGCAGTGCCCGCCCATTCCAGGTAAGGGGATGGGCGGGTACAGTCGACTGCTCGGCGATGGATGGCGGCGTTATGTGGCGTTCTCCACAAACTGGTCCGTGTAGGTCTTGCTCAGGTCGATTTTCTTGCCAATGATGTTCTTGTTGAATGCCGAGAGCACTTTCAGGTTTGTAGGCGGTCCGTTGGGTGGCATGATGCCGGTCGGGTTGTAGATGCCTTTCTCGTTGTTGAGGGCGGCGACGTAGGCGTCCTTGCCGACACCGGCGTAGTAGTCGGCGGGCATCATGTCAGCGATCTGGGCGGCAGTGTGCTCCTGGATCCATTTCAGGGTTTTGACGTAGGCGTTGACCAGCTTCTGTACCGTTTGTGGGTTATTTTTGATATAGGAGGTGGTCATGTACAGCGACGTCGCCGGGTACTCGCCGCCGAGCGCCTGGGTGGCCCCAGCGTCAGAACGCATATCGAGCAAAATGTAGGCTTGCTTGTTGGCGAGCAGTTGCGACACGGTGGGTTCGGTGGTCATGGCGCAGTCAACGTTCTTGTGCGTCATCGCGCCGATCAAGGTGGCGCCGGCTTGGACACCGATTCGGTTGATGGTTGTGGGGTCTACGCCGTTCTTCTGCGCCAGGTACTGGGTCAGGAAGTCGGTGGACGAGCCCAGGTCGGTGATGCCGAGGTTACGGCCCTTCCAGTCGGCTGGGGACTTGATCTGGTTCTCGAGGTCGTTGCGGCACAGCTCGACCTCGCCAGGGGTGACCAGCATGGAGACCACGGACTCCACTGACTGGCCGAGGCCCTGCAGGTCGATGGTGTGGTCATAGAAACCGCCGACGCCATCGACCTTGCCTGCGAGCATGTTTGTTGTGGCATCTACACCGGCCGGCTCGTCAGAGAGCGCGATGTTGAGGCCTTGGTCCTTGTAGTAACCCAACTGCTGGGCAAGCATGAAGGGAAGGTAGATCTGCTTGTTGAGGCCACCAACCATGATACTTACCTTGGCGCCTGAGTCGGTACCGACATTTGTTGTTCCGCTGCTGGTATGGCTGGCGTTCGAGCTGCATCCGGTTGCGACCAGGGCTGCGGCGATCCCGGCCGCGGCTAGTAATCTTGTTCTGGACATGCGGTTCCCCTTTTGTTGTGGATAGGAAAGCCTAGTCGGTATGAGCCGAGCGCGGTGAGTTCTCCGGTTGTTACAGGTCCGGTCCGGCGAGTTGCGGTGGCCGCCACCGGAGGAGACGGTTTTCGAGCTTGGTGATGAACCATTCCGCGAGCAGAGCGACCATGCCCATGATGACCATCGCGGCCCAGACACCGTTGGCGTCGAAGGTGCCTTGCGCGTTCTTGATAAGTACGCCGAGGCCGTGCGAGCCGCCGAGGAACTCTCCGACGATCGCGCCGATGAGGGCGAAGCCGAAGCTGACGTGCAGGCTGGCGATGATCCAGGTGAACGCCGACGGGAGTATGACCTGCCGGGTGACCTGCCAGGGGGAGCCGCCGAGGATGGTGGCGTTGGCGATGAGGTTGCGGTCGACTTC
The DNA here is from genome assembly GCF_963555845.1 of Protofrankia sp. Cas8. Lineage (NCBI taxonomy): Bacteria > Bacillati > Actinomycetota > Actinomycetes > Frankiales > Frankiaceae > Protofrankia > Protofrankia sp. Cas8. The sequence continues at coordinate 2,159 of NZ_CAUVXI010000270.1, forward strand.
GCGGACGCCTTGGAAGGCGTTGAAGAACACACCGAAGAACACCAGCACGATGACCAGCAGAACCTTCGATTCGATGCCCAGGCCGAAGGCCAGCACGAACACCGACCCGAGGACAATGCGCGGGATCGAATTCAGGACCTTGATGTAGGGGCTGAATACGTCGGCGAGGAAACGGATCCGTCCGAGCGCGATCCCGGCGACGATGCCAAGCGTAGTGCCGATGGCGAAGCCGATCAGCGCTTCCTCCAAAGTGGTCTTGATCTGGTCTCCGAGAGAGCCGATCGCGGTTCCGTCGGCGACCCAGGTGTGTAGACGGCTGACGATCCCGGACGGCACTCCATATAGGATGATCTTTCGTGAATCGGACCCTACATACAGCTCCCAGCCGCCGATCACCACGACCAGGAACGCGAGCTGGGTGAGGTGAACGATGAGCTTACGTCGGCGTACTTTGGAGCGGTAGACCCGCTCATTCGCGGAGACCTCATGTTTCTCGCCCGCTGTCGTCAGATTCGCGGTGACGGTCATCACGGCGCCCTCTTCGTAGTCGCAGCGGTGGTCTGCGCATAGGCGATATCAACTTCCGAGCGTAGGGCTTCCCATATCTGATGGTAGAGATCGACGAAATGTTGCTCGAAGCGAATTTCCTGCACCACACGAGGCCGCGGCAAATCGATCTCGAAACTGGCCTTGACGGTGCCGCCGGGACCCGCGGTGAGAACGACGACCTTGTCAGCCAGAGCGATTGCTTCCTCGAGATCATGGGTGACGAAGACGACGGCGGGACGAGTGAGGTCCCACAACTGCAGTAACTCATTGGACATGATCGAACGGGTTTGAACGTCCAGCGCGCTAAACGGCTCGTCCATCAATAGGATCCGCGGCTCGTTGATCAGACTCTGGGCCAGGGCCACCCGCTTGCGCATGCCGCCGGAGAGCTGGTGGGGGAATCGGTCCTCGAAACCAGCCAGCCCGACCCGGCGCAGCCAGTCGCGGGCCTTCGTATTGGCCGCGGACTTTGAGGTGCCGCGAAAGCGCGGTCCTAGCGCGACGTTGTCGAGCACCGTCTTCCACGGCAGGACCGCATCGGTCTGGAACATGAACGCAACTCCCGGGGTGATACCCGATACGTCCGCACCGTGGACTTTGACCGTTCCCAGCGACGGTCGTTCCAGTCCGGACACCAAGGTCAGCGTGGTCGACTTCCCACAGCCCGTCGGTCCGACGATCGCGCAGAACTCCCCGGCCACCACCCCTAGATTCAGGTCTTTCAGCGCCGTGTACGTTGCCCCGGACGGGGTCGTGAACCTTTTCGTGACCGCTCGTAGATCGATCGCCAGCGTCCCGGAATCGCTGTGCTGTGGTAGTCGCACTGTCGCTGGTCCTTCCTGACTATGAAAAAAGCATCGCCGGCGCGGATCAGTGGGTGGCGTACCGGCTGTGTGGGAGGACAGTAGGAGTCTGGAAACGAGAGCGAAATAATTCAGAAGGTTGTGTGGCTATCCCGCGTTACTCGTCGTTCTGCTCGCAAAGCTCAGCGGCAGCGCCTTCTGGTGAGTTCAGTGCGTTCTGCTCGGCCGCCACTTACCATGTGGGATGCCGCGCCGCCTCTTCCGGAACCGGCGTAACACGTTCCATGATCGACAGAGTGGAGGAACCTCGATGTGGCGCTCACGCACCCTGGCATCGCAGATCCTCATTGGCGTGCTGGGCATCCTCGTTGTCACGATCGCGTTAGGCGGCGCGCTCTACGTCGAGCTCACCCGCCGGTCACTCGATCGGCAGTACGAGACGCGCGCCGTCGACATCGCCGCGACGGTGGCACAGATCCCCGACGTCAGAGCAGCGGTGTTACGCCCCGATCCCCAACGCGTCATCCAAGGTCTGGCCAACCAGATCGGGCGGAGCACCGGCGCAGACT
>NZ_CAUVXI010000270.1:4432-6529 GCF_963555845.1 Protofrankia sp. Cas8
ATGTTGTGGTCGCCGACCGGGCAGGTGTCCGTCTATCCCACCCGAACCCGGCACTGATCGGGCAGCGGCTCGAAGAACCCGTGGTCGCCCTGGACGGGCGTACTCACGTCGGCATCGATCACGGCAGTCTGGGCCGCTCGGCCAACGGTAAGGCTCCTATCTTCGACTCGGACGGCGCCGCCATAGGTGAGGTCTCAGTTGGCATCCTGGAACGTAACGTGACGAGCCGGCTGCGGCACGAAGCCCTATTGATTCTCCTGTATTCGGCCCTCATCCTCGCACTCAGCACGGTTGCCTCGTGGGCGCTTGCCCGGACAATCAAGCGAATCACCTTCGGTCTGGAGCTGTCGGAAATCGCATCGCTGCTGCAGGAGCGCGAGGCAATGCTGCACGGCATCCGCGAGGGTGTGCTCGGTTTCGATGCCAACGGTTGCGTCAATCTGATCAACAACGAAGCTCGGCGGCTGCTGCGGATCACATCCACGGCAACCGGGCAGCACCTCGATGAGTTGGTGCCGCCCGGCCGGCTGCACGACATGCTCGCCGGCGACATCTCGGGCGCCGACCAGGTCGCCCTCACCGATGAATACCTACTTGTAGTCAACCGCATGCCAGTCCTACTGTCCGGGCGTGACGTCGGGTACGTGGTCACGCTACGCGACCGCACCGAGTTCGAGGCGCTGATCCGTGAGTTGCACGCGGTCACCGGCCTCACCGCGGCGCTCCGCGCCCAGGAACACGAGTTCGCAAACCGGCTACACGTCATCGCAGGCCTGCTTGAACTCTCCAAACCGGAGGAGGCAGCGAGCTATCTGGCCGAGATCTCCCAAACCACCCTTGGCCAAGGCGAGGAACTGCGAGCCCGAATCGCGCCGCCATCGATAGCCGCGCTACTCACGGCCAAGGTGACGATCGCGGCCGAGCAGGACGTACAGGTGATCATCGATGACACATCGCACCTAGACCAGCCCGCCATGGATCCTCAAGTACTAATAACGATCATTGGAAATCTGATCAACAACGCGGTCGACGCGGTTGCGGGTGAACCCGGCCCCCGGCAAGTCGGCGTACATATCAGCGACGATGACGGCGAGGTGTTCATCAGGGTCACCGATACCGGACCCGGCGTCGTACCCGACACGATCGAGGAAATCTTCCAGGACGGCTACTCCACCAAAAGCCCCCGCGGGGAGATACGCCGTGGCCTCGGGCTCGCCCTGATACATCGGCTCGTACACCGTACCGGCGGCTCCGTCACCGTATCCCCAGGGCCAGGCGCCCGGTTTGAAGTCCGATTACCCATCCCCGATTCAACCACCTCAACGCCAGGCCTCAGCACACGGGAGAACTCACGGTGATTCCCATCCTCGTCATCGACGACGACTACCGGGTCGCCAGCATTCACGCGGCCATCGTCGAACAGGTCCCAGGCTTTCACTGCGTCGGAGAAGCACACAGCGCGGCCGAGGCACGCACCGCGATTCGCGACTTCCAGCCCGAGCTACTCCTCCTCGACATCCACCTACCCGACGAGGATGGCCTGTCCCTGTTGCGCACTCTGAAAGCCACAGTTGGCAGGGTTCCCGACTGTATCGTCGTCACCGCAGCCCGCGACCTTCACGCCGTACGGACGGCGATGCACCTCGGCGCCGTATACTACCTCGTTAAACCGTTCGGAGTCGGACAATTACGTGATCAACTTCGAGCCTACCGCCGGTGGCGCGAGCAGCTCGAGAGTTCCGACCAGGCTGACCAGGAAACCGTCGACGCCCTTTACAACCTCCTGCGCGCTCCGACCGCACTCAACTCCTCTCCACCCAGCCAACTACCGCCGACGATGGCGAAAATTCTCGATGCTGTCAGCGCAGCAGCTCAGCCGGTCAGCGCCACCCAAATTGCCCAACAGCTCGGTATGAGCCGCCCAACAGCCCAGCGCTACCTCGCTGACTTACAACGGCGTGGCCTAGTCACACTCGATCTTGCCTACGGATCAACCGGGCGCCCCGTACACCGCTACCACCCAGCAGCCCCCGACCGCCGCCGAACAAGACCATAGCGTGGGCGCTGTTGATTGAGGGGACGGGCGTGAGAACGGTC
>NZ_CAUVXI010000271.1:0-6147 GCF_963555845.1 Protofrankia sp. Cas8
GGATGCTGGACCGCCCCGGTCCAGCTGTGACCGTCCGGCTGGATGTCGATCTGCTCGGCTGATGCGGCCCCGGAATGCGCTGGTTCCTGTGACAATGCTGCCTGTCGCAGGAAAACCAGCACGGCAGGGCTTACCTCTGAGCAGGTAAGCGTGATCGTTTCCTGGGTGCCGGGCTCACGACCGCAACGGCCGTCGGTGGCCTGATTCGCGCGGGATAGTGTCCCATCGGGGATGTCTCGGTACGTCGACGCTCGCGGGGGGGTCGAGCGCGGGGCGGACGCGGAGGCGGGGGGCGTCGTCGTGGCGGTGCCGGCTGTGGAGCCGCTCGATGAGGACGACCCGACCAGCCTCGGCCCGTACACGCTGCTCGGGCGGCTCGGGGACGGCGGGATGGGCACCGTCTACCTGGCCCGTCACACCGACGGTGACCGGCTGGTCGCGGTGAAGATGATCCGCGGCGACCTGGCCCGTGAGCCCGAGTTCCGCGCGAGGTTCCTGCGCGAGGCGCACGCCGCCCAGCGGGTCGCCCGGTTCTGTACCGCCGAAGTCCTCGACGTCTCCACCGTCGGCCGGCGGCCCTATCTGGTGACCGAGTTCATCGACGGGCCCACCCTGTCCGGCGCCGTGCGCCGGGGCGGGCCGTTGCCCGCCGTGGAGCTGGAACGCCTGGCGGTGGCGGTCGCCTCGGCGCTGATGGCGATCCACGCCGCCGGGGTGGTTCACCGCGACCTCAAACCCGGCAACATCATGCTGTCCTCGTCCGGCGCCCGGGTGATCGACTTCGGGATCGCCCGCGCGTTGGACGCGACCACGATGCTCACCCAGGCCGGCATCGGCACCCCGGCGTTCATGGCCCCCGAGCAGGCGCTGGGCCGGCCGGTCACCGCGGCCGCGGACATCTACGCCTGGGGTGGGGTCGTGCTCTACGCCGGCACCGGCCGGGTGCCGTACGGCGAGGGCGCCACTCCGGTCATCTTGTACCGGGTTGTGAACGAGCAGCCCGACTTCACCGGCCTCGACGGCGGCCTGCGGACCCTCGTCGAGCAGGCGATGGCCAAGGACTCCACCCGCCGGCCGACCGCCCAGGACCTGCTACTCCACCTCGTTGGCAGCCGGCCGACGATCGACGTGACGTCCGGGCAGACATCCCAGGTTTCCGGACCCGCCCCGGCGGACCAGCCGGTCAACGGTTCCGCGCCGGCCGACGTGGCGACGGGCAAGCCCGGAAGCGGCGACCAAAGCAGTGGCCCGACCCGACCCGCCGACCCTCGGTCCGACCCCCCGGCGAACCCGCCGCCGCCGCGCCCGGCGGACCCCGGCCCCGCCGACACAGCCCGCCGACCGCGCCCCCACCCGGACGCGGCTGCCGGCTCGATGGGGTCGGCCACCGCGAAGACCGAGGTCGGCGTGGCCGCGGCAGCACCGTCGCCGCGCGGCGGCGACCAGCCCTCCCACCCCCGGCCGCGACACCGCTGGCCCCGCCGGCTGCGCCGCCCCCGGATAGCCGTCCCGCTCGCCGTCCTGACGGCCGCCGCCATCACGGCCGCCGCGCTGGCCGTCGCCACACTGGGCCACCCCTCGACACCTATCTCGCCCCGGCCCCTCGGCCAGCCGCTGACCGGCCACACCAACTACGTGGACTCGGTGGCGTTCTCCCCGGACGGCCGGATCCTGGCCAGCAGCGGCGAAGACAAGACGGTGCGGCTGTGGGACCTGACCGACCGGACCCACCCCGTACCGCTCGGCCAGCCGCTGACCGGCCACACCGGCGGGGTGAGCTCGGTGGCGTTCTCCCCGGACGGCCGGATCCTGGCCAGCGGCAGCGCCGACGACACGGTGCGGCTGTGGGACCTGACCGGCCGCACCCACCCCGTACCGCTCGGCCAGCCGCTGACCGGCCACACCAAGTACGTGCAATCGGTGGCGTTCTCCCCGGACGGCCGGATCCTGGCCAGCGGCGGCGCCGACAGCGCGGTGCGGCTGTGGGACCTGACCGACCGCACCCACCCCGTACCGCTCGGCCAGCCGCTGACCGGCCACACCGACTCCGTGTGGTCGGTGGCGTTCTCCCCGGACGGCCGGATCCTGGCCAGCGGCAGCGTCGACGCCACGGTGCGGCTGTGGGACCTGACCGACCGCACCCACCCCGTACCGCTCGGCCAGCCGCTGACCGGCCACACCGAACCCGTGAGCTCGGTGGCGTTCTCCCCGGACGGCCGGATCCTGGCCAGCGGCAGCGACGACGGCACGGTGCGGCTGTGGGACCTGACCGGCCGCACCCACCCCGTACCCCTCGGCCAGCCGCTGACCGGCCATACCAACTTCGTGTACTCGGTGGCGTTCTCCCCGGACGGCCGGATCCTGGCCAGCAGCGGCGACGCCAAGACGGTGCGGCTGTGGGACCTGACCGACCGCACCCACCCCGTACCGCTCGGCCAGCCGCTGACCGGCCACACCGACTCCGTGTTGTCGGTGGCGTTCTCCCCGGACGGCCGGATCCTGGCCAGCGGCAGCAAAGACAGCACGGTGCGGCTGTGGCAGCTGCGCTAAGCACCCCCGCGCCGGGCGGTCGTCGGTCCAGCCGGGCGCCCGGTCCCTCCGATAAGGAGCGTTGTCACAGGAAAACCGGCCGGGATGATCTCCTGAGCTGCATGGACGCCCGACCGGAGCGAGACGTCACCCCGTAGTTATCACAGGAACAGGAAGGAGCGGGCCGATGGCGGCGACGGCACGGATCCCCGACGGCCACCCCCTCGCCGGCCCCGCACGCGACTTCCTGACCGACCTGACCACCGCCGGCCGCAGCCCCCACACGGTCCGCGGCTACCGCGGGGACCTGGCCGCGTTCGCCCGCCACCACCCCGGCGGCCTCGGAACGGTCGACGTCGCCGCCCTGCGCGGCTTCCTCGCCACCCTGACCGGGCTGGCGCAGGCGACCCGGGCCCGCCGCCAAGCCGCGCTCGCCGCGTTCTGCGCCTGGGCGGTCCGCCACGACCTGATCCCCACCGACCCGACGGCCCGCCTCGACCGGGTCACCGTCCCGCCGCGCCTGCCCCGCGGCGTCGACCCGGCCCGCGTCGAGGCCGTCCTGGCCGCGATCCCCGCCGACCGGCTCCGCGACCGGGTCCTGTTCGGACTGATCGCCACCACCGGCCTGCGCGCCTCCGAGGCCCTCGGCGCCCACACCGAAGACCTCCAGCTGGACCGCGACAACGAGCACCTCACCGTCACCGCCACAGGCGGCCGCCGCCGCACCGTCCTCCTCGACGACCCGACGTTCCTGCTCCTGCTGCGCCGCTACCTGCGGACCACCGGCTACACGAAGGGCCCGCTGTTCCGCGCCACCAAGAACGGGGTCGGCGGCCCGCTGCGCTACGCCACCGCCGAGGAAGCCTGGACCAACTACGGTGTCACCGCCAACATGAAGATCACCCTGCACCAGCTCCGGCACACCCACGCCACCGAACTCCAACGCCGGCGTCCCCGTCGAGACCATCCGCCAGCGCCTCGGCCACGCCGACATCCGCTCCACCCTGCTCTACGCCGAAAAAACCGACCAGGCCGCCGACAACGACATCCGCGCCTGGCGCCGCCACCGAATCAACCCGACTGACATCCCACCCGCCCCACGCCCCGTACACGCCAGCCGATCATGAACGCGGCGTAGCCTCCCACGGTTTGACCCGGTCTCGTCGTCGAGTTCGGTCGTGCTGGTTTGCGGCGCCGGGTTGGACAGGACGAGGCGGCTGGTCATGTTCAGTTTCACCACCAGGCCCCGCGCGACGCCGCCCGCCTGGTCGCCCGAGGTCGCCGGGGGTCACAGCGCGCCGAGCGCGGTGAGGACCAGGATCTCCAGCGCGAGGGCGCCGGCGAACGCGGTCCCGCCGCGCAGGACCGCGGCCGCCGGGTGCACGCCGGCGCGCCGCTCCAGGTATCCGGCGACCAGCGCCACGCAGACAGACGCGGCGACACACAACGCCACCACGAGGATCTTGACCGTCATCGGATCGACGTACATCCAGCGCTCCTTCAGACCAGCCGCCCGGATCGGCGACAGTCCTGACGGTGGAGCACGCGTACAGGTGTTTCGTTTGTGCCGGAACATGACCGGAACGACCGGCCCGGTAAGCCGCTAGGGCAAACTGTCCGGTGGTTCCGGTACCGGAAGAGCACCGGAACAGGAACGGGGGGTTCCTATGCCGGCGAGCGAACCGAGCCTCGCGCTCGGGGAGATCTGCGCGATCCTGGGCCGGCTGCGCGGCAGCGCGGGCCTGACCGATCAGCAGCTCGCCAAGCGGTGCGGGTACAGCGTCAGCCAGCTCAACGCGATCCGCAACGCCAAGATCGCCAACCCGCCGCCGGACGAGAAGATCGAACGGTGGGTGCGGGCCTGCGCCGCCAACGAGGGCGCCGCCGCGTTTGCCCTGGCCGAGATCCGGGAGCTGGTCGCTGTCCATGAGCGGCACCGCGACCTGGAAAAGACCACCGGCAGCCGGCCCCGTGGGGACACAGGCACAAGAGTTGGGGAGGAATCCGCGCCGCCGCGTCAGGTGGGCGTGGTGCCTCGGCGGGCGGCCCGCTTCCAACACCGGGCCGCGGTCGATCTGCTGCAGGAGGCGGTCGGCGGCGGGGGGACGGCGGTGCTGTGCCAGGTGCTGGCCGGGATGGGTGGGGTCGGTAAGACCCAGCTCGCCGCCGACTACGCCCACCAGGTCTGGTCCGCGGGGTCGGTGGATCTCCTGATGTGGGTGACCGCGGCCAGCCGGGACGCGATCCAGACCACCTACGCGACCGCCGCGGCCGAGGTCGCAGGTGCCGACCGCGGCGATCCGGCGGCGGCCGCGGACACGCTGCTGGCGTGGCTGGCGGCCACCGACCAGCGGTGGCTGATCGTCCTCGACGACCTCGCCGACCCGGACGACCTGGCCGGGTTGTGGCCCCCGGACCGGCCGGGCGGGCGGGTGCTGGTCACGACCCGCCGCCAGGACGCCGCCCTGACCGATGATCGCCGCCGCCGGATCGACGTGGGTCTGTTCACCCCGGATGAGGCCGCCGCGTACCTCACCGCGGCCCTCGCCGGCCACAGCCTGCCCGGGGAGCCCGCTGAGATCGCCGGGCTCGCCGCCGACCTGGGGTACCTGCCGCTCGCGCTGGCCCAAGCGGTCGCCTACATCGTCGACTCGCGTCATCTGGACTGTGCGGCCTACCGCGGCCGGCTCGCCGACCGTACTCGGACCCTGGCCGATCTGGCCCCGCACAGCCGGCCCGACGGCTACCCCGTCGCCGTGGCCGCCGCCTGGTCCCTGTCGATCGAGCGAGCGAACCAGTGCCGTCCCACCGGTCTCGCCGGCCCGCTGCTCACGCTTGCCGCAGTCCTGGATCCCAACGGGATCCCCGAAGCCGTCCTCACCAGCGTCCCAGCGCGGGCCTACCTGACCGACCATCGCGTCCCCGCCGGTCAAACCGCCGTTGGTCCCCGCCCAGTCGACGCGGACGACGCCCGTGACGCGCTCGCCTGTCTACACCAGCTCAGCCTCATCGACTACACCCCAGCCAGCCCGCACCAGGCTGTCCGCGTCCACCAGCTGATCCAGCGCGCCGTCCGCGAACCGCTGCCCCCCGCCCGGCAACACACCCTCGCCCGCGCCGCCGGCGACGCGCTGCTGGCAGCCTGGCCGGAGGTGGAACGTGACACCGACCTGGCCCAGGCCCTACGCGCCAACACCGACACGCTGTACGGCTACATTCCCGACGCGCTGTGGCAGCCCGACGGACATGCCGTGCTCTTCCGGGCCGGCCGCAGTCGCAGCGACGCCGGCCTCGTCACCGCCGCCGCCGACCACTACCGCCACCTGCACGCGGCCGCCGCCCACCGACTCGGCCCCGACCACCCCGACACCCTGAACACCCGGAACAACCTGGCCTACTTGCGGGGGAAGGCGGGGGATCCGGGCGGCGCCGCCGCCGCGACGGAGGCGCTGCTCGCCGACTATCTGCGGGTCCTCGGCGACGACCACCCCGACACCCTGAACACCCGGCACAACCTGGCCCGGTGGCGGGGGCAGGCGGGGGATCCGGGTGGCGCCGCCGCCGCGTACGAGGCGCTGCTCGCCGACCGGCTGCGGGTCCTCGGCCCCGACCACCCCC
>NZ_CAUVXI010000272.1:0-6120 GCF_963555845.1 Protofrankia sp. Cas8
GTTGTCGTCGGTCGACACCCAACACCAGGGTGCCTCCCTCCTCCGCCTCGCGATGCACGCACCCCAGCCCCGCTCCTTCATCCACGCCCCTATTGCCGGGCGCTCTTGGCGGTCGGCGCCGGACGTTCGTCCAACGAGGGGTCCCCGGCCAGCGCGAAGCGGTGGACGGGGTACGTGCCGGCGCCAGGCGGCGCCTCGCGACGCATCCACCCCAACCCCACTCCTTGATCCGCATTCCATGCGGTGCGACGAGTGGAAGGAAGACGTCAGAAGGCGCCCGTTTTCGGGCGGAAAATGTATGTCAACCATCCACTCGTGCCGGGCCGGCTACCCACCAAGATATTGCTGCCACCGCGGCCACACAGCCGCGCGGCTGGCCGCCGGCCCCCACTCGCCGACCTGCACATCCGGCACGCGTCCGCGCCCCGCCCACTACCCGAACTTGTAACGGTTTCCATTATCAGCTAGATTTGGTGAAAATGGATCCCGGTACGGATAGTGCATCCGGTTGACAGCAAGCAAGGAGATCATGGTCATGGAAGGTGCGGCTGCGGTACCGCGTCGGTGGACCCTGCGCCTGGGCGTGGTGGCCGCATGTGCGGTGGTGGGGGCCGTCGCGGCATGCGGGACATCCTCGCCGGGTGGTACCGGGGACAGCGCCGCCGGTGGCAGTGCCGCTGGTAGGAAGATTACGGTTGTGGCGGCCGAGAACTTCTGGGGCAGCATCGCCGCTCAGCTCGGCGGTGCGCGGGTGACGGTCACCAGCATCATCGACAACCCGGACGCCGATCCGCATGACTACGAGCCGACGCCTGCCGACGGCCGGGCGATCGCCGGTGCGCGGCTGTTCATCGACAACGGTGTCGGCTACGACCCGTGGGCGGCCAAACTGGTGGCGGCCAACCCGACAGATGGACGGACGGTACTGACCGTCGGTGACCTGGTCGGTGCGACGGACGGGGACAACCCGCACCGCTGGTACAACCCGGGGGACGTCGCCAAGGTGATCGACACGGTCACCGCGGACTACAAGAAGATCGACCCGGCGGACGCGGGCTACTTCGACCAACAGCGGACGTCCTTCACCGCCACTACGCTGAAGCCGTACACCGACGTCATTGCGACGATCAAGACGACCTACGGCGGGACACCGGTCGGCGCGTCGGAGAGCATCTTCGCGATGCTGACCCCCGCCCTCGGACTGGACCTGCTGACCCCACCGGCGTTCCTGCGCGCGATCTCGGAGGGCACCGATCCGACCGCCGCGGACAAGGCCACCATCGACGACCAGATCAAGGGCAAGAAGATCAAAGTTTACGTGTACAACAGCCAGAACGCGACCCCGGACGTCCAACGTCAGGTCGAAGAGGCGAAGGCGGCCGGTATCCCGGTGACCACCATCACCGAGACACTCACCCCAGCCGGCACGTCCTTCCAGGACTGGCAGGTCGCCCAGCTGGAAGGCCTGCGTGCCGCGCTGGCCCAGGCCACCGGAAAATGATAGGAACGGCGACGGCGGTGTTCCGGGACGCCGCGGTCCGCCTCGGTGGGCGGGTGGTGTGGAGCGGCGTCAACGTCGAGGCGGCGGCCGGGGAGTTCGTCGCGATCCTCGGCCCCAACGGTGTAGGCAAGTCCACCCTGCTCAAGGCGACGCTCGGGCTGCTGCCGCTGTCCGCGGGGCAGGCGGTGGTACTGGGCCGGCCACCCGGGCAGGCCCGGGCCGAGATCGGGTACCTGCCGCAGCGGCGCAGCTTCGATCCGTCGGTGCGGATCCGCGGGCTGGACGTGGTCCGCCTCGGGTTGGACGGCCACCGGTGGGGCCTGCCCGTGCCCGGCGGACGTCGCGGCCGGGCAGCCAGGGGACGGGTCGCCGAGCTGGTCGAGTTGGTCGGCGCCGCCGGCTACGCCCACCAGCCGATCGGGCGGCTGTCCGGCGGGGAGCAGCAGCGACTGCTGATCGCTCAGGCGCTCGCCCGCGGGCCCCGGCTCCTGCTTCTCGATGAGCCGCTGGACAGCCTTGACCTGTACAACGCCGGTGCGGTCGCGGCCCTCATCCGCGACATCTGCCAGACGGGGGTGACAGTGCTGATGGTCGCCCACGACGTCAACCCGATTCTCTCCAGTCTTGACCGGGTCATCTACCTCGCCGGTGGCGGTTCGGTGTCGGGAACACCCACTGACGTGATCACCAGTGCGACGTTGAGCCGGCTCTACCACACCCCCATCGAGGTGCTGACCACCTCGGATGGACGGCTCGTGGTCGTCGGCCAGCCCGAAGCGCCCGCGGTGCATGTCGACCGCCACAGTGGGACCGGCCGGATATGATCGTCGCCGCAACGACTGAGGCCGGCCTCTCGTGGGACCTGGCCGATGACATCCGGGCGATGTTCGCCTATCCGTTCATGGTGAACGCGTTCCGGGCCGGAACCGTCGTGGCGGTGACCGCCGGGGTGATCGGCTGGTTCATGATCCTGCGCCGTCAGACGTTCGCCGGCCACGCCCTGGCCATGGCCGGCTTTCCGGGTGCGGCCGGGGCGATCTGGCTCGGCGTCGGCGCGACCTACGGCTATTTCGCCTTCTGCCTCACCGCGGCGCTGGCCATCGCGGCCATCCCGGCGGCGGGCGGGGGCGGGGGCAGCGCCGGGGGCAGCGCCGGACGGTCCGAGGAGTCGGCCGCCGTCGGCACCGTCCAGGCGTTCGCCCTCGCCTGCGGGTTCCTGTTCGTCAGCCTCTACCAGGGATTCCTCGGTGGGGTGAACGCACTGCTGTTCGGCAGCTTCCTGGGGATCACCAGCGGGATGGTCCGCACCCTGGCCGTGCTCGCCCTCGTCGTCCTGGTCGTGCTGGCGGTCATCGGGCGTCCGTTGCTGTTCGCTTCGCTCGACCCGGCTGTGGCCACTGCCGCCGGGGTGCCTGTGCGGGGCCTGTCGACGGCATTCCTGATCCTGCTCGGGACCGCCACCGCCGAGGTCAGCCAGATCACCGGCACCCTGCTGGTCTTCACCCTGCTGGTGATCCCGGCCGCGACCGCGCAGGTCCTCACCGCCCGGCCGGTGCTCAGCCTGACCCTCACGGTGCTCCTCGGGGTGCTGGTCACCTGGGCCGGGCTGACGGTGGCCTACTACTCGCCGTATCCGATCGGCTTTTTCATCACCAGTTTCTCCTTCGGTCTGTACCTCCTCGCCCGCCTGGCCGTCGGTGTCCACGACATGCTCGGCCGGGCCGCCCGCGGCCCCCGGACGGCGGGAGCACCGGCATGATCACGATGTTCGACCATCCGTTCATCCAGCATGCCTTCCTCGCCGGCACAGGGATCGCCGCGGCGGCGGGCCTCGTCGGCTACTTCCTGGTCCTGCGCGCGCAGGTGTTCACCGGTGACGCGCTGTCCCACGTGGCGTTCACCGGTGCGCTCGCCGCCCTGGCCACCGGCATCGACGCCCGCGTCGGCCTGTTCGCCGCCACCATCGCCGTCGGATGCGTACTCGGGGTGCTGGGCCGCCGTGGCCGGGCCGACGACGTCGTCATCGGCAGCGTGTTCGCCTGGATACTCGGGCTCGGGGTGCTCTTCCTCACCCTGTACACGACCCGGCGCAGCACCGGCAACGGCACCGCCGGAGTGACCATCCTGTTCGGCTCGATCTTCGGGTTAGCGCCGTCCCACGCCTGGGAGGCGGCCGTGGTCGGGGCGGCCATCTGCGTCGCCACGGTCGCGATCGGACGTCCGCTGCTGTTCGCGAGCCTGGACGAGGCGGTCGCCACCGCCCAGGGTGTTCCCGTCCGCCTCCTCGGCATCGGCTTCCTCGGCCTCGTCGGGGCGACCACGGCCGAGGCGACCCAGGCCGTCGGCGCACTGCTGCTACTCGGCCTGCTCGCCGCGCCCGCCGGCGCGGCCCACCGGCTCACCACCCGCCCCTACCACGGAATGTGGATCTCTGTCGGGCTCGCGGTCGCGGTGACGTGGGCCGGACTGACGATGAGCTACCTCGCACCACGGGTCCCGCCGAGCTTCGCCATCATCGCCGTCGCCACCGCCGTCTACACCGCCACCCTGGGCGCCACCTCGCTGACCGCACGCCGAGCGCACACGCTGCACCCAGACCCACCGCCGGCGGCCGGCGTCCCCCGCCAGGTGACGGTCAGCAGTTGACGAACCCGGGCTGCTGGTTGAGGAGCTGGCTCTCCGCGGAGACGAACCGGCGGTACTGTTCGCCGCCCACCGCGGCCGGGCGGAACACGGCCAGCCGGTGGCAGTTCTGGAATGCCAACGCCACCCCGAAACGCCGCTCCAGCGAGCTGCGGATCGCGGTACTTGCCATCGCCCGCAGCAACTGCCCCTGCGCTGCGTCGTCCGGTGGCGGCACCAGGTTGTCCGCGAAGTCGCGCCCGGCGGCCGGCAGCTCACCCGCGAGCCGTTCGACCAGCCCGTAGGCGTAGGGCAGCGACTCGCGCACACACGCCAGGAACGCCTCCTGGTCGACATGGCCGGCTTCGGCTTGGACGAGCAGATCCGGGGACACGGTCAAGGACATGACTGATCCTCCTGTCGCAGCGACACGCTGGAACATCGACTATCTCCGATTTGACAACCATTGTCAATATGGGCTGCAGTCGCGTGTTCATCCGGCCGGGCCCACCATGAGAGGCTTAGAGCGCCCGGCAATAGGGGACGCTGCGTCGCGGGGCTGAGGCACGCACCTCACCACGTTGTCGTCAGTCGACACCCAACACCAGGGTGCCTCCCTCCTCCGCCTCGCGATGCCCGCACCCCAGCCCCGTTCCTTGATCCACGCCCCTATTGCCGGGCGCTCTAACGATGTGAATCGGGTGCTACTGGAGCAGCACGAGATTCACATCCTTACCGTGTGATCCGCACCGCGTGATCCGCAGTAAGGATCTGGCGGCGGCCGGTGGCGGACGGGCGGTGGTTGTCAGTGGACAAGCGGCGGTGAAGCAGGTCGTACGCCTGGGGCAGCCGACCTCGCCGAACGCGTGCGCCTCGGCCACCACGTTGGCGGCACGGTCCCGACGTGGATCTCTCCGCCCAGATCGACCCCGCCTTCCGGCCCGCCTCCGGGCTGGTCCCGGCGGCCCGCACGGCACCCGACAGCACCGACGGCCCAGCGGTCTGACCACCCTGTCCACCGTCTGTCCACCACCGGAGTCAGGCCGGGTGGGGTGTCAGTGGTCGTCCCAGTGGCCGTCGTGGGCGGCGTGGCGGTGCCCCTCGTGCAGGTAATCGACATGATCGCCGTGGGGCACGGCGACATGCCCACAACTGTCGCCGTGGGTGTGGGTGTGCCCGCCGTGCTCCTTGTGCTCGGCGGGCTCGCACTCGTCGTAGTGGTCCTCGTGTGAACGGTGCAGGTGGACGTCGTGGACGTCGTGGACGTAGTCGACGTGGTCGTTGTGGGGAACTGCCACATGCCCACACCCGGCCCCGTGGCTGTGTTCGGTGACGCTGTGGCGCGGGGCGTGCGTGGTTGCGGTGGTCACAGCTTCTCCTGGGGTGTGTGGTGGATGGCAGCATGGACGATCTGACCGACGCGGTCCCCGGCGAGCCGCTAAGCTAACGGAAATCGTTTTCATATCGGCTGTACAACACGCTGTGGCGCGAGGCCCGCTCGACGCCGCCCGCTGGCGTGCGACGCCGATGGCTGAGTTCGTTCCCAGATACGGGGAGAAGGACACATGCCCGAGCGGCTGCTGCCTGCCCGGCACCCATCCGACGTTCGGAAACGCCCATGAGTGACATCACAAACGCGATCGGCGACATTCTGCGGATCCAGCGCCTTCTCAACGGCCCCCCAGCCCGTGAGGTCGTGCTCGGCGGGGTGTTTCGCTATGAGGCCGACGGCCACTACTTGGAGACAACCTGATCCGGTGACCCGACGGCGGCGCTGCGCTCGGTACTGGTCCAACCCGAGTTTGCGCAGCGGGCGCCCGCCATGATTCTCCTGGTTGCGCGGCTGGATACCACCCTCGTGAAATATCCGATCCGTCACTACCGGACGCTGCATGTCGACGCGGGGATCGCGCTGCAAAATCTTTACCTGGTCGCGACCGCCCTTGAGTTGGCCGCATGCGCAGTGACCGCATGCGACGATCATGCGGTCACGCAGT
>NZ_CAUVXI010000273.1:0-6114 GCF_963555845.1 Protofrankia sp. Cas8
GTGACACCAACCAGGTGGGTGAGAACCGAGGCGAGTTTCATCCCGGTGTCCTCGAGTTCCTTCTCCAGCCGCTGGGCCTCCCAGCCTGCGGCGCGCACCAGTTCGGTCCGCCGGCGGGTCAGGTCCCGAAGCTCCCGGATCTTCCGCCCCGGGACGAAGGACGCCATCACCATGCCCGACGCGCCGGCCCGCGCCAGGAACGCCGCGTCACTGGGATCGGTCTTGCGCCCCCGGATCCCCTTGAGATGAGAGGGGTTGACCAGCATCAGGTTCAGGTCCGGCTGCAACACGTAGTAGACCGCCCGCCAGTAGTCGGAGGTGGCCTCCAGCACCACGACCTCCACCTGGCGTTCCAGAAGCCAGGCCCGCAACCGCCGTACCTCGGCGCCGGTGGTCCCGAACCGTTCGGTCTCCAGCAGCCAGTTGCCGGTCTGCCGCGGGTTTGGCATACGGGCGCAGGCCACCAGGAACCGCTTGCCCAGATCCACCCCTGCGGACCGCAGATGAATGACCTCATCCTTCACGTTCTCGCTGGTCACAGCCTCTCCGTCTCCCTCACACTCCACCCGGCGGGTGCCCCGGAGAGGCCAGAGGAAGAGGCGGAATCTGACACGCGTGCTCCGGGCGGCAGACCGCCCTGACACAACCCATGATCCCCTAATCGGCCCCCATCGCCATCCTGTAAAACGAGCTCACCCCGCATCACAGGCCCAACGGCTGACCGGGGCACCCGAGACCAATTTTCCAGTACCCATGATGATCAGCGCAGCGATCCGCCCTGCCTGTAAAAGTAACGGCTCTGCCGCACATCCGGTGGTAGCTGACGTGACCTGCCATGTCACGATCCGTCATGGTTGGTGTGGATGGCTTGGTGGCGGTGGTGTTCGCGGGGTTGGCGCCGCTGGTCGTGGATGATGTGGCGGACGAGGGTGACCGGATCCGGGTCACGGCACGGACCCCGGACCGGCCGGCCGCCTGTCCGCGGTGGGCGGGTAGGAGCGGGTCTGGCCGTTCTGGTCGGTGCTGGTGCGCCCGTAGCGCCACCGTGTTCCGGTCCTGCGGTTGATCCCGACCTCCCGGCACGCCGCCGAGTTGCTCACGCCCTGCGCCATCAGCCGAGGGTAGTGATCACGCTTGGCCTGGTCAGGCTCGGGGCCGCGCTTGCGGATGTTCCGTCGAGATCCGGTCACTGCAACACCTTTCGGGACTGGTGTTGCAACCACCGCTAGAACTCAAGCTGGAAGGCGGGGCCACTCGAATCTCTCAAAGCCAATCGTCAGCGCGTCGGCCTGGACGAACCGGTACGGGCCGGCGTCGAGCGGACGGCTCCGGAACGCCTCGACCTGGGCGTCCAGATGCTCGAGGAGCTTGTCGACCCTTCTCGTCGATACTCCGAGCAGATAGGACGTCGCCACGACCGAGATCAGCGCCTGTTCGGCACGCCGCCGCCGCCGGGTCAGCAGCCATTCCGGGAAGTAGGAGGCCTGCCGCAGCTTCGGCACCGCCAGCTCGATCGTCCCGGCACGGGTGTCCCATTCCCGCATCCGGTAACCATTCCGACGATTGACTCGATCCGGAGATACCTCTCGGTATTCGGCGCCGCAGATCCCATCCGCGTCGGCGCCCATCAACGCCTCCGCGAACGCCTTCACCATTGAGCCCAGCAGGTCCGGACTCGCGGCCATCAGTTCCTTGCCGAACCCCTCGGCATCGGTCACAGTCGGGTGCACGGCCATCGCGTATCTCCTCATCGAGTTCTTGGCGGTTCTCGAAAAGGATCACGCGGTGGTCGCTCTACGTCACGGACCCCCGCTCCGGTGAGTCGTTAGGTGATCACGATCCGTATACCACGTCAGTGGACGCCACTTAGAGCTTGTCTTACGTGGGGTGGGGGAGTTTTTTCCAGCAGGTGATCGCGGCGGCGAGGGTGAGGAATCCGAGGAAGTTACGGCCGTTGCGTTCGTAACGGAGAGTCAGTCGGCGGTATCCACCCAGCCAGGCCAGGGTCCTCTCCACTTTCCACCGGTGTCGTCCAAGGCGTTCGGTGCTTTCCACGCCCCGCCGGGCGATACGTACGGTGATGCGGCGCCGGCGTAGGAAACGTCGCAGGTCCGGATAGTCGTAGGCCTTGTCGGCACGGAGCTTGTCCGGGCGGCGGCGCCGCGGGCCACGCCGGGAGCGGATCGCGGGGATGCTGGCTACCAGCGGGATGAGGACCTGGCTGTCGTGCAGGTTCGCCGTCGAGACCGCCACGACCAGCGGTAACCTGTCCGCGGCGGTCAGGACATGGATTTTCGAGCCCGCTTTGCCGCGATCGACCGGGTTTGGACCGGTCAGGCTGCCCCTTTTTTCGCGCGTAGGCTGGCTGCGTCCACGATCACCGACGACCAGTCGACCTGCCCGGCGATTCCGTGGGCGTCCAGGATCATCCGGCGTAGCCGGGGCCAGACACCCACCCGGGTCCACGCCTGGAACCGGCGGTGCGCCGTGGGTACCGACACCCCGAACTCGGCTGGCAGATGCCGCCAGGCGCACCCCGCGGTCAGCACGTAGACCACCGCGGTGAACACCGCCCGGTCCTCGATCGGCGCGGTTCCGCCACCCTGCTGACGGGTCTCGAACCGAGGCAGCAGCGGTTCCACCAGCTCCCACAGATCATCCGGGACCAGCCGCCCGGCGAGGCTGTTCTCCATCACATCCATGATCAGATATGTACCCGGAGCACCCACACAAGACACGCTCTTAGCCGCGGACGCCCGGATAGGGCAGGCTGGTTAGTTTTCAACCGCTGTTGAGAGCTGGAACGTCGGGCCGTCGGCCGTACCCTCGGTGCGGCTGCGGTAGGAGAAGGCCCGGCTGCCGAACCGGCGGTACCGGATGCTGGCGCCGATGCTGACCCGTCCGACGGCGTCGGTGTTGGCGGGTACTCGCGCGATGAGGCGCAGCCGCTGGATACCGCTGATGGGCCACGCCGACGCCTCGGTGAGGTGCCATGCCGGCCTAGACGTGCCCTCGTATCGGGCCTCGACCATCACTTGCCGAGATTCGCCGCCGCGGGTGATACCCAGTTCGGAGACGAACACGCACGGGACGGCGATCTTCGCGGTCACCGAGATCGGTTGGATGCGCTCGAGCCTTAGGGGTTCGAGCGACGTCGCCACCGGAGGTTCGGCGTTGGGCGCGGCGACGTTTGCGAGCTCGACCTGTATCCAGGCGGTGGCGAGTTGCTGGTCGTCGGTCGGTGTGAAGGTGCACGAGAGGCCGACGAGGTGGTAATGCCACCGGCTGGCGTCGGCCCCGATAAAGCGGGTCAGTTCGGGGTCGTCGGTCGTGCGGTCCGCGGTCAGGCGGACCGTCTGAGGCCGGCCGACAACCACGAGCGAATCGATAAGCGGAGGCGGCCCACCGCCCCCACGGACGGACCGCAGTTGGAGTGGCACGGCCCGCCCGGGCCCGTCCGCGAGGCTCATTTCGATCATCTGCTGACCCCTCCAAGGAGGTGGAAGGCGCCCCAGTCCCAGTACTGCGGATACGAGGCGCGGGTGGTTTCCTGGGCGGTACGGAACGAGTCGAACACGTCGGAGCCCGAATCGAGCTGTCGGTACAGGGCAGGAAAGAACACGGCGGCGACCTCGTCGGAGACGTCCCACTGGGTGCCGATGATGGTCTGTACCCCGGCGAGCAGCAGAGCTGCTGGCAGGCCCTGCAGGTTGTCTTGCCGGTCGAGCCGGCCGAGCGCCGTCTCGCAGGCGCTAAGCGTAAGGAGTTCGAGGCCACGGAGGTCGTAGGCGAGTAGTTCATGGGCGAACAGGATCGCGTCGTCGCCGGTGCCGTTGAGGTAGACGCACTGGAAGCTCGGCGCCTCGGCGTCGTGCTCGCCGTGGCCGGAGATATGCACGAATCTGCTGTGCTGCAACGCGTGCAGCACGGTGGGCTTGGTAGCCGCGTCCTCCGGCACCGGCTCGGCGCCGAATACGGCGGCGACGGCCGCGGCCTCCTCCATGGCTCGCGGCAGGGCCGGCAGCCGGGGCCGGTCGTCGTTTTCGTAGGTCAGCCCGAAGCTGGTGATCGTGGCCGTTCGGGCCGGGACAGCGTCACCTCGATCGGGCCGCGGGCGCAGCAGCCCGATGTTAGGCAGGTAGGACACCGTCCATTCACTGGCCAGCGGCTGCCCGGGCGGCCCGACGAGGTGGAACGGATAGTAGTGCAGCGGACCGTGCGGCACGATCCGGAGCCGATCTTTACCGGCTCTGCGGAGCTCCTCGAGCCGCGGTTTCAATCGGCCCAGATAGCTTTCGACGCCCGAGGCGAGCATCCGACCGGCTTCGGCGTCGACGAGGTCGGTCAGCGGATCGGTCTGGACGCGGCGGCGCAGTTCGGCGACGAACACACCAATGGGAGACGTCGTGACGGTCAGGTCGTCGGCGCGGAGGAAGACATCGCCGGGCGGTGCGTTGTCGATGCGGATCTCGGCGGCCACCTCGTCGGCGGTGACCAACAGGTAGGCGGTGCCGATGTCGTCGTCGGTCCACCCGCCGGAGAAGTAGACGAGGAGCACCGTGCGGGCGTCGAGCGCCGCCTGGACCTGGTCCAACCGCATCGGCGTCGGTACCTGTTGCAGGCCGGCCCGCATCGCCGCGGTCACGTGATGGTCGAAGCGCCTGCGGCGGAGCCGGAGCCGGTCGGCCGGGCTGGCACTCGGGCGCCGGTCGGCGGTGTCCGACCAGCTCACCAGGATGGTGTCGTCGTCAATGAAGCCGGGATGGAGGGTGGCGAACTCGGGTGCCATCTCACCCTCGGCCGGCGCCGTGCGGGCGAGCAGGTCTTTGCCGTCCTCGTCGAGTTCGGCGAGCGGGGGAGGCGTATCGGCCAACATGACGTGCAGCCGCCAGCCCTTAGCGATCTGGAACAGCACAGCTAGGAGCTCCGTCGCCACCCCGGTGGTTGCAAGGCTGTATAGGAGGCGGGCCAGGATGAGCTGGACAAGCCGTCCGGATTGCGGATCCAGGTCGTCGGCGACGGTGTTGACTACCATCAGGCCGCCGAGGACGTGGAACGCGGAGTCCGCGGTCAGCCGCGTGGCAAGCGAGTTCAGTAGCGAGAGGCAGTCACCGGCCCGTTTGAACAGGCGCAGATCGACGTAGTAGACGAGCGCGTCGACGAGCGCGTCCGCGGCGGCAGCAGGGTCGTCGGCGACGAGTGCGTGCGCGGCCGTGGCGTACTCGAGTTTGGCTTCGACGTACGTCGCGACGTATGGGTGTGCCTCGGCAAGGTCGGGCGTCACGGATCGTGCCGCGGTGAAGGCATCGACGGCGGCCCCGGTTGCCGACGGGATGTCGACCAGCAGGTTGGCGATGTGGATGAGCCAGGCGGACCGCGCCGGTGCGGTGTCGGGGGATCCGTCACTCAGCCGGTGGGCCAACGCCGTCAGGTCTTCCAGCGGGAGCGGTTCTGGAAGGCCCCGTAGCTGTTCCAGATCCGGGTCGTAGACGGCTCTGACGAGACCGATCTCCAAGACGAACTGGTCTTCGCGGTCCTGCTCGTCGCCGTGTCGGTCGACCAGACTGGCGCGTACCTCGGCGAGTTGAAGCATCATGGTGTCGTCGTGGCCGGCGGCGCGGGTCATCACCACGCCGAGCGCCGCGATGGCGAGATCGGGTGGCGTCCGGTCGATCAGTGACTTGAGACGGTCGTAGTCGCCGGCGTCGGCGTTGCGCAGAATCTCCTCCGCGACCTGGACGATCCGGGGTGTGACCGGCGGATCGTCGTCGGTCGCGACCGACTCGAGCCGTTCGAGCTCCTCGGTGTCGACTGTGTCGCCCAGCCGAGCGCGCCATCGCAGGATGTCTCCTAACCGAGACATTGCCCTGTGTCGTTGCCCGGTGTTGCCGCCAAGCTCCAATTCCGCCCGGACGTAGGTCTCGGCGGCCAGCAGCGCCTCGGTTGGGGTGGGCAGCGTGAAGGTCGGTTCCCGAGCCACTAGACGAGTAAGTCCGATCTCTGGGCGGCCGATGATCGGGAATTGGGAGAGGGTCTCCAAGGTCGAGTTGTGACGCAAGACCTAGAGACCCTCCTGATTGCACTGTATGTAAAGATCGACGATCGGCCTGGAAG
>NZ_CAUVXI010000274.1:0-2305 GCF_963555845.1 Protofrankia sp. Cas8
TGCCGTCTCGGGCAAGCCATCGCGAATGCCATGAGCGAGGCCAGTGCGTGTTGGTCAGCAACCCGATCCGCAACCCCCGGGTCCGCACCAGGTGCAGCGCCAGCAGCGCGTCCGGGTCGCACACCGTGTGGGGAGTCCAGGCACACAGGTCATGCCGGGCCGCTACCCGGTGCACGGCACCGGCCACGTCGAGCCCGACCGCCGCCGACGCCACCGCGAGCAGTTCGGTGACCGTCCCGCTGCGGCCCGATGCGCCGGTCGTGGCCCACCACCGCTGTTCGGAGCCCTCCAGCGCCCGGGTCAGCTCCCGCGCGTCCCCCGGGGCGAGGTCGAGCGCAACCATTCGCCAGAGGTCCAACAGGTCCACGTCGTGGAAGGGGGTCAGGGTACCGCCCCAGTCGAAGACCACCGCCTCAACGACAGGAGGCTCCCCACCGATCACCGAGCGACCCACGCGTCCCGGTCCCGACCGAGCTCACAGACGATGGGCGGCAGGTGCCCGCTGGCGACATCCGCGAGCGTGACCTCCTCAAGGACCCGGCGCAGGCTGACCCGCACCGCGATCCACACATCCTGAAGGTACTTGGCGGCGCCCTCGTAGGCCGCATCCTCCGGTCTGCGGCCCCGGACGCTGGCCAACGGACCGTCGGTGGCACGGATCACCATCGCAATGGTGATCTCGCCCGCCGGTCGACAGAGCCGGTAACCACCTTCGGCGCCACGCCTGCTCACCACCAGGCCACTCCGGCGAAGATCGGTGAGGATGTTCTCCAGAAACCGCAGCGGCAGGTCCTGCGCGGTCGCCAGGCTCTCACCCTTCACGAGCTCACCGTCGGAGGCTGCCAGCGTCAGCAATGCGCGCAGGGCATAGTCGGCTCGTGCGGAGATCTGCATATCTCCATCTTGCCGGTCATGGTCGTAGCGCGCCCCACACGGGTAGCGCCGGTCGACCTCAGCTCGACTGTTCAGGCAGGAGCCCGCGGCGGGCGCGCATCCGGCGGTCCACGGTGTTGAACGCGGCATCCACCAGGACCCCGATCGCGAAAATCGTCAACATGGACGCGATCACACCGGTCGCATCCAGGAACTGGCGGCTGTTCTCCAGATCCGAGCCGATGGACGGGTGACCGGGCACGATAACCAGCAGTTCACCCGCCATCAGGCTCCGCCAGGCGAACGCCCAGCCCTGTTTGAGCCCGGCCACCACCGACGGCAGAGCCGCCGGTGCCACCACGAATCGGTACAGTTTCAGGCCTCGCGCGCCCATGGATTGCCCGAGCCTGGTCAGCAGCGGCGGGACATAGTCGATACCGCTGATGACACCGTTGGCGACCGACGGCGCCGCACCGAGTACGACGACGAACAGAATCGCCCCTTCGGTGAGCCTGAACAGCAGGATCGCCAGTGGGAACCAGACGATGGAGGGCATCGTCTGCAACGCTGTGATGAACGAGCCGACCGCGGTCCGCAGCAGGGCGAACCGGGACACGGCCAGACCGACGACGGTGCCGATCACGACCGCCAGAGCATACCCGACGAAAGCACGCTGCATGGTACGGGCGAAGGCGGACCAGAAGTCCCCACTCACCACCCGGTGGCCGAGCTCGGGCAACGCCTCGTCCGGGCCGGGTAGGACATAGGACGGCTTCCAGCCGATCCACACCACGATCTGCCACGCCAGCAGAAAGATCGCAACAGCGCCCAGCTTCGGCCAGGTCGCCGACCACATCCGCAGTGCGAGCGGGCGCCCGGGCGCCGCCGCGGTCTCCAGGGCGTCGAGCCCGGCAAGAGCCGCGTCGGTCGATGTGGTCGTCGCCGGCCCGCGCAGCGTATCGGGTCCGATGGTCGTATCAGTGGCCATGACGACTCACCTCCGCACGCAACCGAGCGGTGATCGTCGCGGCGAGCGCGGCCACATCCGGTTCGTCGATGCGGCGCGGGCGGTCGATCCCGACGTCGAAGATCTCAGCCACCCGCCCCGGCCGGCTCGACAGCAACACGATGCGATCCCCCAGCCGCACCGCCTCACGCACGTCGTGGGTGACGAACAGGACGGTGACCCCGGTTTCGCGCCAGATCCGCTCCAGCTCGTCATGCAGCAGGTCCCGCGTCATCGCATCGAGCGCGCCGAAGGGCTCGTCCATACACAGGATGTCGGCCTCCTGCGCGAACGCTCTGGCCAGGCTGACCCGCTGGCGCATGCCACCGGAAAGCTCGTGCGGCCGCTTGTCGGCAAGACCGGCCAGGCGAACCATCGTGAGGAGCTCCTCGACCCGGACCCGGCGATCCGCGCCGGGGACACCCC
>NZ_CAUVXI010000274.1:2605-6357 GCF_963555845.1 Protofrankia sp. Cas8
TCATCGGCAACGCGATGTTGCCCCCGGCGGTGAGCCACGGCAACAGGGCCGAATCCTGGAACATCAGGCCGACCCTGCGCCCACCGACGTCGACCATGCCAGAAGTTGGTCGGTCGATGCCGGCAAGAATGCCCAGCAGCGTCGACTTCCCACAGCCGGACGCGCCCAGCAGGCAGACGAACTCCCCCGGGCGCACATCAAGGGAAACGTTGTCCAGCGCCTGGACCCGGTGCGGGCCGGACCCGAAGGTCCGGCTCACACCGGCGATCCGTACCGCGCTCGTGTCGATGACGGCGGTCACGAAATCCTCTTCTCTGCTCCCGGTCGATCCACGGCTACTTCGCTGCGACAGCCGGTTTGCCCTGTGCGGTCAGCACCGCGTTCAGGGTCGCCAGATCGAAGATCCCGTCAAGGTTGGCCTTGGTGATCAGGCCGAGCATCTGGGCATGATCGGCCGACGTGACCACTGAGGACGCGATCGGGTCGGGAGTGAATGTCAGTCGCTTCCATGCCGGCGCGATCACAGCGTCCGCCAGGGGCTTGCCGGACAGCTTCGCCAGCCCCTGGTTGGTGACCTGCTGAGCCTTGGCTGGGTCCGCGCCCAGCGCATTGATCGAGGCGACGTTCGCCGCCACCAGCCGCTTGACGATCTCCGGGTTGCTCGCCGCGTAATCGGTACGCACGACCAGCACGGTGGTGGTGAACCTGCCGTCGGGCCACTGCGAGGCTTCGTCCACCAGCAGCTTCCCGCCATCGGCGACCATCCGGGACGCGGTGGGCTCGGGCACCCAGGCACCGTCTATCGCGCCGGACTTGAAGGCGTCCACCGTCACCGCGTTGTCCTGCGGACGGACCTGAACGTCGCCGCCGCCGTTCTTGTCGGTGGCCAGGCCATGCTGCTTGAGGTAATACCGCAGCGCGACATCCTGGGTGTTGGCGAGACCGGGAGTCGCGATCGTCTTGCCGCGCAGCTGGTCGACCGAGGTGATGTCGCTCTTCACCACGAGGCCGGCCCCACCGGATGTCACGCCCGAGATGATGCGCAGCGCTGCACCCTTGGATTTGACAAAGGCGTTGACCGCGGGGTTGGGCCCGATGTAGCCGGCGTCGAGGGCGCCGGACAGGATCGCCTCGGCCTCCTGGGTGCCCGAGTTGAACGTCGAGGTCGCAATCTTCACGCCCGGGCCGAGCGTGGCCGCGAAGATCCCCTGGTCAAGACCATAGATAGCTGGTGCGTGGGTGAGGTTCGGAAAGTAACCGAGCCGCAGTGTCCCCGTCGGACCGGCAGTCGAGCTGGTCGCCGAACTCCCGGCCGACACGGTGTTGCCGTCTCCCCCGCTCGAGCAGGCCGTTGCCGCCAACGCCAACGCGCCAGCCGCGAGCAGTGGCGTGATCCGACGCCACAGCCTCCTCGATGACATGTGCCTTCCCCCCAGCTGTGGTGTCTCACCGCAACGACGCCCCACGGCGCCATGCAAACCGATCGAAGTGGTCGGAAAACTGAGCATGGCAGAGGAAGGCCCCGGGCGCCATCCCCACCCGGGTACGGACGGATCAGAACAGGATCGACGCGAAGGTACCGACCCGGTAGAAGCCGATCCGGTCATAGGCCTGGCGCGCGGGATGGTTGAACTCGTTGACATAGAGACTGACCACGGGTGCGAGAGTCGCCTGCGCGATCGCCACCACGCTCGCGGTGCCGGCCGCCCCCAGGCCCCTGCCCCGTAGCTCCGGGGCCACCCAGACCCCCTGGATCTGACAGACGTCTCCAGCCACCGCGCCGATCTCGGCCTTGAACACGACCCGCCCGTCTTCGATCCGGGCAAAGGAACGACGCCGGCTGACGAACTCGGCAATCCGGGCCCGATAGAGCGCCCCACCATCGGCGAGCACCGGAGACACCCCGATCTCCTCGGTGAACATCGCCACGCACGCCGGCAGCAGGAGATCCAACTCGTCGGGACGGACGTGACGCACGGCGGGGTCGGGAGCCACCGCGGGAGGCTCGGAGATCGCCAACAGTGGTTGGTCCGCCCTGACCTCACGGGCGGGTCCCCATACCGGTTCCAGCTGCCGCCACATGACCTGCACCGCATCTGCCACGCCGACGATCGAGGAACATCGACGGCCCTGGCGGCGGGCCCGCTCGGCGAACGCCTTCGCCGAAGCCGGACCCGCCGCGACAGGCCAGAGGTTCGCGCCCGAGTAGCACACGGCGGCAAGGCGGCCGTCCACCAGATGGCCCCACATCTGCGCGCCCAACCGCCACGGGGCGAGTCCGCATGTCTCCACCCGGGACGCGACGAACACGTCTGCGATCGGGTTACGCGCGAGCAGCTCCCGAACCGCAGGCAGATCGTGGTCGTCAAGCAGACGGGTGGGGGCGGAGCGAAGCGGAAGGCCCATGGTCACAAACGCCGAAAGTTACCCGACCGACACCGAAGGCTCGCCGGGTGTCGCCCCGTCGACCTCCATCTGCTCGGCCAGCCGCATGGCCTCCTCGATCAGCGTCTCGACGATCTGCGCCTCGGCCACGGTCTTGACAACCTCACCCCGGACGAAGATCTGACCCTTGCCGTTGCCGGAGGCCACCCCGAGATCGGCCTCGCGCGCCTCGCCCGGCCCGTTCACCACGCAGCCCATGACGGCGACCCGAAGTGGCACCGTCATTCCCTCCAGGCCGGCGGTGACTTCTTCCGCCAGCTTGTAGACGTCGACCTGGGCCCGACCACAGGACGGACACGAAACGATCTCCAGGGTACGCTGACGCATCCCCAGGGACGCGAGAATGCCGATACCGACCTTGACCTCTTCGACGGGGGGCGCCGACAGCGACACCCGCAAGGTGTCACCGATGCCCTGCGCCAACAACGCGCCGAAGGCCACGGCCGACTTGATGGTGCCCTGGAAGGCCGGGCCCGCCTCGGTGACTCCCAGATGCAGCGGGTAGTCACAACGTTGCGCGAGCAACCGGTAGGCCTGGATCATCACGACCGGGTCGTGGTGCTTCACGGAGATCTTGATGTCGGTGAAGCCGTGCTCCTCGAACAGGGAGCACTCCCACAGCGCCGACTCCACCAACGCCTCCGGGGTCGCCCGGCCGTACTTGGCCAGCAGGCGCTTGTCCAACGACCCCGCGTTCACCCCGATCCGGATGGGCGTGGCCGCGGCGCCGGCAGCGCGAGCGATCTCCCCGACCTTGTCGTCGAACGCCTTGATGTTCCCGGGGTTGACCCGGACCGCGGCACAGCCCGCGTCGATCGCGGCGAAGACGTACTTCGGCTGGAAGTGGATGTCTGCAATCACCGGGATCGGCGACTTCTTCGCGATGGCGGCCAGCGCGTCCGCATCGTCCTGGCTGGGGACGGCCACCCGCACGATCTGGCAGCCGGCAGCGGTGAGCTCCGCGATCTGCTGCAGGGTGGCGTTGACATCCGAGGTGAGTGTCGTGGTCATGGACTGGACGGAGACCGGCGCGTCCCCGCCGACCGGCACCGTGCCGACCTGGATCTGCCTGCTATGACGCCGGGTGGCGAGCGGGAGTGCCGGCGCCTCGGGCATGCCGAGAATTACTGTCACGATGTCCTCACTGGCGTGTCAATGGTCGGAAGCTGATCGGAAGCTGGGCAAAAGACTGGCCCGCAAAGCGCTCTAAGCCCGCCGAGCCAGCGGCGATGCGGTCTCGCTGACAGCAGACCACCATCTAGCTCCTCCTCCGCCGCACAAGAGCGGGAGGCTAGTTGAAACTGATC
>NZ_CAUVXI010000275.1:0-6020 GCF_963555845.1 Protofrankia sp. Cas8
ATAACCCCGGGTTCCGTAGAAGTGGATCTCGGCCACCGCGTCCTGCGCCCGCCGCCGGGGCCGGAAGCCATACGACACAGGCTCGAAATCAGCCTCGAAGATCGGCTCTAGCACCAGCTTCAGCGCGGCCTGCACGACCCGGTCAGCGACCACGGGAATCCCCAGCCGCCGCACCTTCCCCGACCCGCCCGGCTTCGGGATCAACCGCTCCCGCACCGGCAACGGTCGGAACTCTCCTCCTTTCAGCTGGGTACGGAGGTCGTCCAGGAACCTGGACACCCCGGCCTCGCGAATATCGGCGACCCGCAGGCCGTCGACCCCGGCGGTCCGGGCGCCCCGGTTGCCCGCGACCCGGGCAAACGCCACGATCAGCGTCGCCGGGTCATACACAAAGTTGACCAGGTCATCGAACCGGCGGTCAGGATCAGCCGCCGCCCAACGGTGAAGTTTGGCCTGCATCCCCGATACCCGCGCGAACGCTTCCTCACGGTCGCCCCCGCGCGGAGCACCGCCATTCGGCGGTGCGTCTTCCGGCATCACAGTGTCCATCCCTTCTCGATACCGCTGCCGCCCTTCCCCATGTGCACAGGCTTTCCCTGGCTCGGAGTACTACGGCGGCTCCGCCCCACCCCACCGGTTCGGCGGTCGGTGCGCCTATCCCGCCCGGACGGCTGGCCGCCACCCGGCCGGGAGCCCACGCGAGGTGGTTCCCACGTTCACTGTGCCTCGTTTGTCGGAGTAGGAGCCCGACTGTGTCCCAGCGGCCTCGTCATGGGTACGCCGCAGACATTCCCCATGACCTCCGGGTCGGCTTCTAAAGACCAAACCAGAGTTCCCTCAGCATCGGTAAACCAGGGGACGCACCGCGACCGGCCCATATCTACCAGGTTGGAGCCGGTGTCAAAGTTGAAGGACGTAAAACGCCGGTTCCTCGCGTACTCCTCTCCAACTCGCTCGCCGAACCCGCACCATCTGGCAGTGCTGACACGTCCCGGCTTTGTCAGGGCTGCTCCCGCCCTCCCCGGCACCACCCGGATCAGGCTGCCCTCAGCTACCCCGGCCTACTGCGACAGACCGAGGACGAAGGTCTTCCACCTCCACTCGAAACACAGCGCCTCGTGGCGCAAACCGTTAGATTGACAGACCCCACCCGCGCCGCCCTTACGACCGCCTGACCCCCGGGCTCCGAGCCGTTAAGAAGGACCGGGACTCGGGTCCGTGTCACCAGCCGCCGGGTAAAGGGACGATCGTGACCGTTGCCGCTTGATTGCCACCGGCCGCGGTGGAGGCTTACGTCTCCTGCGGGCGGCGGGCCAGCAGCTGTGCCTGCCGGCCCCGTTCTTCCTCTGTCGGTGCTCGCACGAACTGGGCGACCTCGGCCAGCCCTGCCTGACTTACCAGTCTGGAGAGGTGGTCGGGCGGCCAGCGGTAGGCGCGCGTCACCCGATGGTCGTAGGCGTGCACCCCTGCCGCGGGTTCGTCCGTGGCCAGGAAGCCGAGCAGCAGGTGGCCGCCGGGCGCCAGGACGCGGTGGATCTCGGCGAGAACCGCGGGGAGGTCGGCGGGCGGGGTGTGGATGAGCGAGTAGCGGCACAGGGCGCCGCTGAGCGTGCGGTCCGGCAGGTCCAGCGCGGTCAGTGTGCCCACGTCGAACCGCAGCTCTGGATAGGCGGTGCGGGCCAGGGTGACCATCGCCGCCGACAGATCCACCCCGAACACGTCCAGCCCCAACCTGTGCAGGTGGGCCGTCGCATAGCCGGGCCCACAGCCAAGGTCGGCGACCGGGCCGGTGAGGTCACGCACGAGATCGGCGAACGCGGCCAGCAGCGCACGCTCCACCGGCTGGCGGTCGAGAACGTCAGCGAAATGCCCGGCGTAGACCTCCGCCACACCGTCGTACGCCGCTGCGACGGTGGCTAGATAAGCCGGAGCAGACTCGGTCACGACCGATCACCATAGCCCCCAGCCGCACTACCCTGCCCAGCCTCGGAGGCGGTTCCTGGCCGTCGGCGCGGCGCACACCACCAGCGGCGTGGCTGAAGCCAACGGCGAGCTACCTGGCCGCCGGTGACGCGAATTCGAGTCCCGGGCCAGAACATGTGACCGCGCACCGTAGTGCCGCACCCTTCCTCGGTGCCCGAATCCTGATCATCGGATGGCGGCGTTAAAGATCCACGATGATCGACGGGGTCGGTCGCCGAGGTCGGCTCGTCCGGTGCACCACAGCAGGACCTGCGCGGGATTGCCTTCGGCAGCATCGGGAAACAGTCGACTCAGTACCGCCGCGCACAGTGGCCGCGGGGGACGCCACGGCACGCGTAACCCCTCGGTGATGTCGTGGGTATGCAGGAGGATCTCAGCGACGCCCATCGCCGCGAAACCCGCTGTGTCCGTCGGTCCGTAATGCCACCCGTGGGCGTCCGGGTTGGTGGCGATCGCGCCGCTGAGGAGTCTTGCGCAGGCGGTGACGACCTGGAGCACGCCGCGCGGATCCGCGGCGGGCGCCACCTTGAGGTCAAGGGGCAGGTAGGCAGCTGTCGGGCCGGCTGCCACCTGCCCCGCGTAGGCGAGCAGATCGTGTGCGACATGGGCAGCGGTCTGCCAGCAGGTCCAGTCCAACAGCCCCGCCTCGACCTGCCAGTAACGGGTGTCCTGCGGACCGAGCACCCGTACCATCTCAGCCAGCGCCGCGTCAACATCACGGCCGCTCAGGGAGCGCATGAAGACAGCGTCCCAGCGCGAACCCGCGTCGTGAGCAGAACCTCGTCCCACCTGTCCGAGCGGGGCCAGATATGGCCGTCTCGATGGGGCCCGTTTGATCTGTCACGGCCACCTCACGCCGAGCGCACACGTACCTGCCGGGGCTGGCGGCGACCGTGGCGGGGTCTGCTGGCGCCTCTCCGGGCCCGGGACGTGACGGCGTCCGTCAACGTGATGCTTGTCATGCGATCCCCGTATGCCACCGGAAGCCCAACGCGATGGTCTCGTTGCTGGCCACGCTGTTGCAGGTACATGGCGCGAACGGCGCCTGTAGAGATCGTCGACGACCGGCAATCCACACGAAAGGCACACGTGGTGGGTTGTCCGTTGTTGAGGTGTTCTCTGTCGTATAACGCCTACATCGGTCATTCTGGGTGCTGGACCTGTCGCACAGATGGACTTCGATCTCCCTATCGCGGCGAGACAGTAGCGCTGCGAGGCAGAACGAAGCGACATCGACGCGACCTGTTGCTGGCCCGTGGTGGAGGTGAGCGCGACGAGCGACGTCACGATTTCTGACGATGACTGGGGCAGCCTGCTCCACGATTTGCGGGGCCTGTTGAACCCCGTGTGGCTGCCGGATGTGCTGGTGGCGCTGTCGGCGGGACCGCGCCCGTACACCGGCCTGTTGCAGAGCATCCGCACCGCTGGCACGCCTCGCAGCCGGCGCTGGCCGCGACCGATCATCCGCGACGCGGTGTTGTACCGGACGCTGCGGTGGATGGAGCAGCGTGGGTTGGTCGCGCACACGCGGGAGCGCCAGTTCCCGTTCTCCGCGTCGTACCGGCTCACTGCGGCGGCGCAGGAGCTCCTGGCCCTGTCCGTACCGCTGGCGGAATGGGCCGCGCGCCATGAGGATCTGCTGGAGTTGGACCGGCGGGCGCGGGCCCAGGCCCGCGCCCGCCGGACGAACACGCCGGCGTGAGGGTCCGTGGCTGGGTCACGCTGAGCGGACGTCACGGGGGTCCGGCTGCCGGAGCGCGCGGAAAACGGCGACGACATCCGGGCTCGGTTGCTGATCGATGTCGTCGAGGCAGGCGACCAGCAGGGCGTAGGTGTGGCCGATGGCGTCCTGGTGGCCTAGGCGGGCCTGGGCGCGGGCGATCTGCGCGTAGAGCTGTTCGTTGTAGGGGTCGAGGCGGCGCAGCGTCTCCAGCAACTCCAGACGTTGCGGGGTGTCCTCGCCGATCGAGGCGGTGAGGCTGGCCAGGGCGTCGGCGACCTGCCGTCGCAGGTTCTCGCGGTAGGGCTCGGCCCAGGCACCGGCGAGGTCGTCGGAGAGATGCCCGGCGTAGGTGGCGGCGATCGGCACGATCGCGGCAAACCGGTCCGCCTCGGTCGCGGCACGCCGACGCTGGTCGAGCGCGTCCTGGACCTCCCACAGGTCCACCGTCACGAGGTCGCGGCGCAGCCGGTAGTCGCCGTCGTCCTGCTCGACGATGTCGGGCACCGCGCCGGCGGTGACGGTGTGCACGGCGCGGCGCAGCCGGCTGAGCGCCGCGTAGAAGCGGTTGTCCAGCCGCCGCCGGGTGTCCCCGGCATCGGGCCAGATAGCCGCGACGATCGCGTCGCGGCTCATCCCGGCGGGATGCAACGCCAGGTAAGCGAGCATTTCGCGGGCTTTGGGACCCATGCCCTCGACCAGCTGGTAGTCGCTGTCAGGCGTCGGCCGGTACCGCAGCCGCAGGGACCCGAGCACGGTGAGGATCAACGGGGTGCTGGCGGCCGGCGGCGGGCCGCCTATGGCCGCGACACCGGCCGCTGACGGTGACGGTGACGGCGCGGAGAGCGCTGCGCCGGTCCTCGGCATGACCGCGGGAAGCCCGCCGCCGGTGGGAGCGGGTTCGGGCGTCGGTGGCTCGCGGCGCGCGTTCCGGCCGCCGCCGTCGGTGCCGCTGGGCTCGTCGTCGCCGGTGCTATCGGGGGGCGGTGCGGAGTCGGGCGGTGGGGGCGGAGGCCCCTGGGTAGGGTTTGCCCGCCGATAGGCCTCCTGATTGTCCGCGGGGGCGTCGGCGTCGGCCAGCAGGTCGAGGAGCTCGGCGGCGTCGGCCGGCGGGAGGATGAACAGGCGGCTGCCCCGCAGCGTGGCGGCGATGTCGGGGCTGGCGGCGCCGACGACGCCGTCGGCTCGGACGCGGGCGGTGGCGCCGGGCCGCCACTGCCCGTAGAGGATGCCGACCAGCCCGAGCGGGGAGCCGTTGTCGAGGACGGCCTGTAACCGGCGGTCCAGCGCCGGGGTGGGTGTGGCGACGACGACGAGGGTGGCCCGGTC
Organism: Protofrankia sp. Cas8; assembly: GCF_963555845.1. Classification (NCBI taxonomy): domain Bacteria; kingdom Bacillati; phylum Actinomycetota; class Actinomycetes; order Frankiales; family Frankiaceae; genus Protofrankia; species Protofrankia sp. Cas8. Next base: position 5,033 of record NZ_CAUVXI010000275.1, read on the forward strand.
GGCCCCGGCGTCGCCGGCGGCGAGCCGGGCCCGGGTGACGACCTCGGCGTCCAGCCGGTCGAGCAGCATGTCCAGGTCGGCGACGACGTGCAGGCGCTGGGGTGGGCGGGTCGCGGCCTGCTCGCCGAGCATCCGTGCGGCGTCGGCGGCGGGGATGAGGACGTTGACGGGGGCGGCCTCGGGCCGGTGCCGTTCGGCCAGCAACGCGAGCAGCAGGGCGCGGATCGCGGCGTCGGCGCCGGGACCGATGAGGCCCAGGCCGCGGGCGGCGGCCAGGTCGAGGGCGAGCGGCCGGCCGTCGGGGGTGGTCCCGACCACGTGCGTTCCGGGCGGTGGCGCTGTCTGTGCCGCGGTGCTCTGGGCGTGGCGGCGACCGGCGACGTGGCTGTCGCCGGGCGGGCGCACGACGAGGGGATCACCCTCGTCGTCGAGGACAGCGGTGGCCGCGTCGTAGGCGACCGCCAGCTCCCCGATGACCGGTGCCTCGTCGAGGTCGTCGCGCTGGCCGCTGCCGGGCACATAGTGCCGCCGGTGCCACAGCCGCAGACTGAACAGGGCTGTGATCAGCAGAGCGACGGTGCCGAGACCGAGATAGCCGCCGCTGGGGAACTGCACCCCCGGTGCGGGGGTTGGGGCAGTCGGGGGCATCGGTGCGCGCGGCGGCGGTGCCGTGGCCGACGGCGCGCCGGGTGACGTGGGGACCGTCGTGGGTCCGCTGGTCGCGGGCGGCCCACCACGTGCCGCGCCGGGCACGGGCGTGGCGGGCGGCGCGATGGCCGGCGTGGGGATGGTCGGTGCCGGCGGTGCCGGCGGTGTGGTCGCCACGGGTGGGGCTGACCTCGGGGTGCCCGCGGTAGCCGGGCCGGCCGGCGGCGGCGCGGGTGTGGCCGGCTCCGGTGGGAGGCGCAGCACCCAGCCGGGGCGGATGAGGTTGGGATGGGTCAGCGCGCGTCCGTCGGCCTGGCGGACACCGTGGTTGAGCGTCCAC
>NZ_CAUVXI010000276.1:0-421 GCF_963555845.1 Protofrankia sp. Cas8
ACACTGGCATCATCAACCAGGACCACCTCCAACCGACCCGGATAGACCTGACCCAGCAGAGACGGCAACGTGGACGGGATGATATCCGCTTCATTCCGAGCAGGAACGATCACAGTCACAGCCGGCCAGCCACCATCCGGCTCAACCACACCATCCATCCGGGCACCCAGAGGATCAAGCCGAGTATCGGTCCGCCAGAACATCCCGTGACCGCCCGCGAGCACCAGCCAGACCAGCAGGGAACACACCGCGCACACCGCCAACATCATCACGATGATCAGCGTCGCAAATCGGCGGCCCCCTCGCCGCAACCCCGCGTGTGGTGTGGGCAGTGCCTCCCCCACCGCCAACAGCACCACCAGAGGCCACAGTCAGGTCACCATAAGGTCACCTGTCACCACAGCGAGGGCCAAGAGCCGAC
>NZ_CAUVXI010000276.1:988-6553 GCF_963555845.1 Protofrankia sp. Cas8
AGCCGAAGGCCGAGGCGACCCGTCGGAAGCGGGGTCAGCATCCTGGATGGCTCCTACGAACCGGGCACGTCGGTGCGGATGCCGCATCCGGCGAACCCGGAGTTCGGCTACCCGGACGCAGCACGACCGGGCGTCTTCGATGCGATCAGTATGGAGACACAGTACTTCGGGTCGTCCCACTGGAGGTTGATCTTCATGATAAGCGTCGACGTACGCATGCGGTCCGCCGATACCGGATCGGCGCTCGATCCCGACCAGTTCTGGGCCTGACTCATGGGTACCGGACCGCAGACGATGTCGGACGCCGCCGTGAGCCCCGAGGCCCGCGCGGACGACCTTCTCCAGACGATGACGATCGAGGAGAAGGCACAGCAGGTCACCGGGATGCTACCGGTGGGACTCCTCGGCCGGGACGGCCTGATCCAGTCCCAGGCCGAGCGTCGCCTGCGCGACGGGATCGGCCACATCGGGATGCTGGGAATGGTCGGTCACAAGACGCCGGACCGACTGGCGAGGATCGTCAACGAGATCCAGCGGTTCCTCGTCACGGGCACCCGGCTCGGCATTCCAGCAATCTTCCATGTGGAGGCGCTCAACGGTGTGGTGGCGCCCGGGTTCACCACGTTCCCAACGGCGATCGGGCTGGCCGCCACGTGGAACCCCGGCGGTGTCGAGGAGATGGCCGGCGTCCTGCGCCGGCAGGCGCGGGCCATCGGTCAGACCTTCGCCCTCTCCCCCGTCATGGACGTCGCTCGGGACGCCCGCTGGGGGCGGGTCCATGAAACCTACGGCGAGGACCCGTACCTGACCTCGGCAATGAGTGTCGCCTTCACCCGCGGTCTGCAGGGCACCGACCTGCGCGAGGGTGTCATCGCCACCGGCAAGCACTTCCTGGGCTACGCGGTCACCGAGGGCGGCCAGAACATGGCTGCCACGGCGGTGGGGCCGCGCGAACTCTACGAGGTGTATGCCCGCCCGTTCGAAGCGGCGATCAAGCTTGCCGGCCTGGGCGCGGTGATGAACTCCTACAGCACCGTCGAGGGCATCCCGGTCGCTGCCAACCGCGAGATCCTCACGACGCTGCTACGGGAGCGGCTGGGCTTCACCGGCACCGTCGTCTCCGACTACCAGACCATCCACCACCTCCATGAGCGCCTCGGGGTCGCCCGGGACGCCGAGGAGGCCGGCCGGCTGGCGCTGGCCGCCGGCATCGACGTCGAGCTGCCAGCCCCGCACGGCTACGGCCCCACCCTCGCCCGGGCCGTCCACCGCGGAACCGTCCCCGCCGACCAGCTGGACCAGGCCGCGTGGCGGGTCCTGCGCGACAAGTTCGCCCTGGGTCTGTTCGAGGCGCCCTACGTCGACGAGGACCCCGTCGTCATCAGGGCGGTGGCCCGCCAGGGCGTCGACCTGGCCGACCGCCTCGCCCGGCAGTCCGTGACCCTGCTGACCAACGACGGCACCCTGCCGCTGTCTCGCGACGTCCGGCGGATCGCGATCGTCGGCCCGCACGCCGACGGCACCGCGTTCGCCTTTGCGCCCTACACCTACACCGCCGCGCTGGGGATGCTCGGCGCCCGGTTCCGCGGCGAGGGGGGCGCCATGGACGGCGTCGAGGAGATGACCGGCGAGGTGCCGGACGAGGCGATCGAAGCGCTGATCGAAGAGGTCGCCGGCCCTCTCGCCACGCCGCTCGACGACTACGTGCGCGACACCTACGGCGCGCAGTCCCTCGCCGAGGCCGTCCGCCGCGGTGTCCCGGACGCGCAGGTGACCGTGGTCACCGGCTGCGGCGTCGTCGACGAGGAGCCGACCGACATGCCGGCGGCGGTGACGGCCGCCCGCGACGCCGACGTGGTGATCCTGGCGCTGGGCGGCCGTGGTGGCTGGTTCACCACTGCGATCACCGAGGGCGAGGGCAGTGACACCGCGAACATCGACCTACCCACGAACCAGGTCACCCTCGCCCGGGCCGTCGCGGCCACCGGCACCCCGTGCGTGGGCATCGTCTACACCGGCCGGCCGATGGCCCTGACCGCGATCGTCGACGTCCTGCCGGCGCTGCTGTACGGCTACTACGGCGGCCAGGCGGCCGGCCCCGCCATGGCCGACGTCCTGTTCGGCGACGTCAACCCGAGCGGCAAGCTTCCGATGTCGATCCCCCGGCACTGCGGCCAGGTACCGATCCACCACGGCCAGCCGGCCGGCACCGGGTACCGGCGCGCCGCCACTGACCTGCACCGGGGCTACCTCGACATGCCCGCCACCCCGCTGTTCGCATTCGGCCACGGACTGAGCTACACGACGTTCGCGTACACCGACCTCGTCATCAGCTCCGTCCAGGTCGACAGCGAGGGCGCCGTCACCGTCGCGGTGACAGTGCGCAACATCGGGGAACGGGCCGGCGAGGAGATCGTCCAGCTCTACTTCTGTGACCAGGCGACCGGCGTCACCCGGCCGGCCCAGGAGCTCGTCGGATTCACCCGCGTCGACCTCGCCGCCGGCGCCGGCGCCACCATCGAGTTCACCGTGGCGATGAGCCAGCTGGGCTACCTCGGCCTCGGCGGCGACGTCGTGCTGGAGCCGGGCCCGATCCAGGTGCTCGTGGGCAGCTCCTCGGACGACATCCGCCTGCGGGACGCCTTCGAGGTCGTGGGCGAGACGGCGGTGCTGCACGGCCGCCGCTCCTACCTCTCGCACGTCGCCGTCGGCAGGCCCGGCGAGCGCCCGTAGGCCGGCCCGTCGGGCGCACAAACCGGGCGTGCTCCAGGGCTTCGAGCGCCTGTACGGCTGGGGACAGCAATGGGGAGTCCGGGGACGGGTCAGAAAGCTCCGGGACGGACGGTGCGCATGACGTCGTCGAGGACCTTGTCCAGCGGTGCCCGGCAGCCGGCTGCCATCCAGGCCCGCTTCGCCGCCTCCAGGCACGCCAGTGCGGCGCCGATGACCGCTTCGGGGCGGGCGTTGATCCCGGTGTCGGCCGGGTCGGGGGCGGGGCCAAGGCGGGCGGCGATATGCGGAATGAGCCGGTCGTGCCACCCGCACTGCTTGTCCAGGTTACGGGCCCGCAGCGCGGGATTGCCGTCGAGCATCTGCCGCAGACCGCGGGCGCCCTGTGGGTCGCGCGCGTGGTAAGCGAGTAGCACATCGAAGGCGCGGCGCAGCGCCGTCCACGCGTCCTCGCCGGCAGGCCGCTGCGCCAGGGCCTCGGCGAGTGACTCGCCAAGGGCGTCGAGGTGGTCGAGTACGACGTCTTCCTTCGAGGCGAAGTAGCGGAAGAAGCTGCTGCGGGACACCCCGGCGGCGGCCGCGATCTCGTCGATCGTCGTCGCGTCGTAGCCCTTGCGGGCGAACAGCTCCATCGCGACGGTCATGAGCTCGGCCCGTACGGCGCGCCGGGTGCGTTCGCGGAGCCCAAGTCCGAGCCCGAGCCCTCCAGACGCCTCAGCCATCACGGTCGTACCATACCTCGCGCCATAACTGCTTCTTGGTACCTAATCTGGCACTGAGTGCAGTGTTGGGCGTAGAGTGCCGATACGATGATGCGGGTCAGCGAGCTGCGACGGAGGGGTGTCATGGATCTTTCTGGGGTGGGGGTATGGAGCATCCCCCTGCGTTTCGGGGACCCGGTCGAGGCCGCCGAAGCCCGCCGGCTGGGCGTCATCTCCCGCGTCGTCCCGCACGACCAGCTGCGGGACGGGGCCGGCCGATGATGACGCCGCTGGTCCTCGTGCACGGTGGCGGCTTCGACAGCCGCTGCTGGGATCTGCTGGTGCCCCATCTCGCCGCGCCGGTCCTCGCCATCGACCTACCCGGGCGGGGGCGCCGACCGGCGCCGCTGGAGTCGGTGACCTTCGCCGACTGCGCGCGCGCCATCGTCGAGGACGTCGACGCGGCCGGCTTCGACGAGGTCGTCCTCGTGGGCCACTCCCTCGCCGGCTGCTCGTTGCCGCGGGCCATGGAACTGCTCGGCGACCGCGTCCGCCACGCCGTCTTTCTCGCCGCGACGGTGCCGCACGCCGGGACCAGCACCAGGCAGGCGCTGCGACCGGACGTCCAGGAGCACGTCGAGGAATCCCAGGCCGAGCGGCGGGAGACGATGGATCCCGCGCAGGTAAAGCGGTACTTCGGCAACGACCTCGACGACGAGCAGTTCGCCTGGTGCGCACAACGCCTCGTTCCCGAAGCGGAAGGGCTCACGACCGAGCCGGTCGACCTCTCAGGCCTGCGCCGGCCCGTCCCTCGCACCTGGGTGCGCACCACCAAGGACGCCATCCTCCCGCCCGAGATGCAGCTGCGGTTCGCCGCCCGCGTCGGTGACTGTCCGGTGATCGACCTCGACGCCGGGCACATGTGCATGATCAGCCAGCCGGCCGCGCTGGCCACGATCCTGCACGGCATCGCCGACACCTGACGGGCCGGTCGAGCTGCGCGGCCTCGGCGTCGACGGCCGTAGGGCGATATGCCCGTAGGGCGATATGCCCGTAGGGCGATATGCCCGTAGGGCGATATGCCCGTAGGGCGATATGCCCGTAGGGCGATGTGGCGGAATACCCGGCCTGTGGATCCGCTTGGACGGGGCGTGAAGGTACGGATCGGAATCGCGCCCGGAGCGGATTCCGGCGACAGTTTCGCGGACATCGTCGGCCGGCTTGACGAACTCGGTGTGGACTCTATGTGGCTGCCGGAGCTTGTGTCGTCACCGGGCCCGGACCCGATCGTCGGGCTGGCCTACGCCGCCGCGCGGACGCGCCGACTCAAGCTGGGTACCGGGGTGTCCGTCCTGCCGGGGCGCAACCCCGTGCTGTTCGCCAAGCAACTCGCCACTCTTGCACGTCTTGCCCCCGGCCGGATCCTGCCCGCCGTGGGCCTCGGTCCGGCGCAGCCGACCGACCGCGGCGCCTTCCCCCTCCCGCCTGGACCACACGGCACCGGAGCGCGGGGCGAGGTCCTGGAGGAGGCGCTCGTCCTGCTGCGGCGCCTGCTGACGGAGCCGTCGGTCACCTTCCGCGGCCGGTATTTCACGCTGGACGAGGTCAGCATCGGCACCTTACCCACGAAACCCCTTGACATCTGGCTCGGCGGAGCCGCACCCACCGCGCTGCGCCGCATCGGCCGGCTGGGCGACGGGTGGCTGGCGTCCCTGGTCACGCCGTCCGACGCCGCCGAGGGAATCGCGACGATCACAGCTGCGGCTGATGCCGCCGGGCGGATGATCGATCCCGAGCACTACGGGCTGAGTATCGCCGTCGCGTTGGACGGCGGCATTCCGCCCGCGCTCGCTGCCGCGGTCCGGCGTCGGCGGCCCGACGCCGACCCTGCCGCCCTCGTGCCCGTCGGCTGGGACGCGCTCCGGCGCCGCATCGAGGACTACATCGCAGTCGGGGTGAGCAAGTTCGTGGTTCGCCCAGCGACGTCCCTGCCGGCCTGGAACGAGTTCATCGACCAGTTCGCCACCGAACTGCTCCCGATCGAGACCTGACCGGAACCGGGCACAGCCCTCGTAATCTCGGGGACGACATCCCACCGACATCCCACCGATGTCCGCGCCGATGTCCGCGCCGA
>NZ_CAUVXI010000277.1:0-5910 GCF_963555845.1 Protofrankia sp. Cas8
CGTGCGGGCAGTACCGGGTCGCGGCGGTCAGCAGACCGGCCAGATCGAACTCGCCGTCACCGAGCGGCCACCGGTTGGCCAGGCAGTCAGCCAGCAGGTCGTCGTCCTCGGCCACCAGCGGTCCGTCGGACAGCTGCACCCGCACCACGGACGGCCAGATAGCGGCGGTGAGATCGTCCAAGGTCTGGCCGCCGCGGTAGACATGCCAGACATCCACGCAGATCCCGCCGTTGGCGCGACCGGCGGCGCGCACGACCGACGCCGCCGTGGCCGCGTCGGGCAGATTGGTGAACGGCAGGAACTCGATGCCGACCACGACACCGCCACCCCCACCCACGCCCGCCGCCCGGTCGCAGAGGGCGGCGAACCGAGCCGCAGCCTCATCCAGACCGCCTTCGTAGGAACCGAGAGCGCCGACGTAGGGAACCCGTAGCCGGTCCGCGGCGCTCCAACAGAGGTCCTCGGCCGCGTCGGGCGCTGCGCCAAACGGCCGCAACGCCTCCAGCTCCCCCACGACGACACCGGCCTCGGCACACAGGTCCTCCAGTTCGGCCAGGCTGTGCCCGGCCGCCAGCCAGTCGCGCAACCAGCTCAGGCTCAGGCCGATGGAGGTGAAGCCGGCGGCGCGGGCCACCTGAGCCCGCCGCAGTGGCTCCAGCGGCGCCAGGGTGTGAAACGCCAGCGTCACACCGCCGAGATCGTCCGGCGCGGCTGCGTCCAGACCCGCGCTCACTGGGCGCCCAGGTCCTCGGGTGCCGCCTGCGGTGCGGTGGCCCACATCTTCGCCCCGTCGAAGCCGGTACGCCGCTGCGGAACGACCTCGATGATCACCCGGGCCGTCGAATCGAGCAAGCGGGCGAACTCCGCCTGCTTGGCCGGATCACCGGGTCGCATCGCCGCGGCGAACTCCGGCAGAAACCAGTCCTTGGTCGCACGGTCGTCGTGGACGACGGCCAGCCCCCGGTAGGTCAGCGAGCGCCGCGCCGGGATGCCGGAGCCCTTGCTACTCACCACGACGGACACCCGGTTGTCACGGCGCATCGCTGCGACCCGTGGCCGCCAGTCCGTGGCCGTCACCCAGAAACGACCCCGACGGAACATGTAGTTGACCACCGCGCCGAGAGGATGCCCCGTCGCGTTCACCCAGACCACGGTGCACTCCGTCTGTTGCGCGAGCAGCTCCGCCTCGCCGTCGTCGTCGAGCGTGAAAGCGGAGAGGTCCTCCCAGCCCCGTACCGGCGGTGTCACCATCGGCGTCCTCGCTTTCATCGCTTTCATCGGAAAAGATCTTACTGGGATGAGCGTTCTGGATGGACTTTCTGTAGTCACCCATGACAAACCATGCCGACCGGCGGTACGGTCCAGCACCATGACGACAGCCCCCGTACCAGCAGCGCTCGCCCGACAGCTCGCCGAACTCGCCGAACTCGCCGACCGGGGCGCCATCCTCGACGTGGTGGCGGCCTATGCCACCGCTCTGGACACCAGGACCTGGGCAGCCCTGGATGGCCTGTTCACCGACGACGCGGTGTGCACCTATGGCGGGTCCATCGGCGACCTGACCGGCCAGAACGCGATCATCAAGTCGCTGCGGTCCGTACTCGAATCGCTGGACGCCACCCAGCATCAGATCACCAACTCGGTGGTGCGAGTACACGGCGACACCGCCGAGCACACCGCCTACGTCCACGCCCAGCACGTGCGGCACGGCGTGCCGGGCGGCGAGCTCTACACCATCGGCGCGCGCTATGACGACCAGCTGCGCCGCACGCCCGAGGGCTGGCGCTTCACCCGCCGGGAACTCACCCGCATATGGACCGACGGTAACCGCGGTGTCCTGCACCCCTGAATCCGTTTCTCCGCGCATCCGTTTCTCAGCGACCGGTCAACCGGGCGACCACGGGTGCAAAGGAGTCGAGCACCCGATCGCCGACGGTGATATAGGAGAAGCCGTACTCCTCGCGCCGCCGCTCAAGCTGGTCGCAGATCTCGTCCACCGAACCCACCAACGCGTGCGGGAACGCGCGTAGACCCGCCGCGTCCAGGCCGGTCTGGGCCGACAGCTCGGCCTCGGTCGTTCCCGCCGCACCCTCGATCGCGACGAAGTAGGCCGCGGTCTCCAGCTCGATGTCGTCGAACCGCTCTCCCGCGCCCTGGCGGACCCAGGCCAGCTTGCGGTGGGTCTGCTCCGGCCCGGAACCCGCGATGCTGGCCGGTCCGATGACCCCGGACCGGTTGTCGAAGTTGATGCTGACGATGTCGGCGCGCTCGCCGGCCAGGCGCAGCACCCGCGGCGAGCCGCCGCCGACCATGAGCGGCGGCCGCAGTTTCGGGACGGGTAGCGGGGCGAAGCCCGCTGCCCGCACCTGGCCACCGTCCACGGCGACATCCTTGCCGGCGAACCAGATGTCGAGCAGCTCCAGCACCTCGGCCAGGAGATCGACCCGGTGCGCCCCGCTGTCGAACGGCACCCCCATCGCGGTGTACTCGGCCTCCAGCCAGCCGGCGCCCAGGCCGGCCTCGATCCGGCCCTCGGCAAGGACCGCGAGCGTCGCGATCTCCTTGGCCAGCACCACCGGCTGGTGGTAACCCACACAGAACATGCGACAGCCGATCCGCAGCACCGAGCTGACCTCGGCGGCCACGGCCATGGCCGGCACCGGCGCGAGCGTCACCGGCCGATGACCGGTGGGATCCATCGCCGGCCCGGCCCCGATGTAGTGGTCGCAGACGTGCAGGGCCGAATAGCCCAGCTCCTCGACCCGGCGGACCGTGTCCTTCCATTCCCGGGCGTCAGCCGCCCGGTAGCTCTGGACAGCGAAACGGAACGGACGTCGGGTCGACATGCGGACCCCCTCCTCGGGAACATGGTCAAGCCATGATCAATCCACTGAGTTTCTTTACTTCACATACAGATAGAAGGCACGATAACCGGACGAGGACACCGGTGCCAGGAGGCGGTCACTACGCGTTCTCCCGCACAGCGGGGCGGCGGCGCACGATCACGGGCAACGAGTCCAGGCCCCGCACCATGAAACTCGGGGTGTAGCGCAGCTGCCCGGGGTTGACCACGGCAAGAGAGTCGACGTGTTCCGCGAGTACCTGCAGGGCCGTCACGCCCTCGATGCGGGCAAGCCCGGCGCCCACGCACATGTGCGGCCCCTGGCCGAAAGCCACATGGGTCCGTGCGCCCGGACGGTCGGGATCGAAACCGTCGGGACCCGCGAAAGCCAGCGAGTCCCGGTTGGCGGAGGCGAAGGACACCACCAGGCGGGATCCGGCGGGAATGTCGACACCACCGAGCCGGACGTCCCGGGTGACGCGACGGTAGGCGACCTGGGCCGGGGTCGACCACCGCAGCGCCTCCTCCACAATCGCGCCCGCCCGCTGCGGGTCGGCACGCAGCCGCTCCCACTCCCCCGGGTGCCGGTCCAGCAGATAGACCGCTGCCGCGATCAGCCGACCGGTCGTCTCGTTCCCGGCGACCAGCAGCTCACGTACCAACGTGAGCAGGTGCGCCAGCTCGATCGGCTCCTCGCCGGGTCCGAGGTCGCCGGCAGCGGCCACCAGCTGCGACAGCAGTCCCTCCCCCGGCTCCTCGCGGCACCGGTCGACCTCGGCGGCGATCGCCTGCTGGTAGTCGAGGAGGTCCTCCTCGGTACTGATCCAGCCCGCCGCGTCCGGCCGGGCACCGATGGTGGCCGTAGCCGCGAGCGTCCACCGTCGGACATCGCCACGGCGTGAGTCAGCCAGCCCTAGCACCCGACAGATCGCCCAGGCCGGCAACGGCTCCGCGAATGCGGTGTAGAAGTCGACCTGCTCACCGTCGGGTAAGGCAGCGGCAAGATTATCGGCGGTCTGGCGGACCAGCGGCTCCATCCAGGCCAGCGCCCGCGGGGTGAACGCCTTGTTGACGAGCTTGCGCAACTGGGTGTGCCGGGGCGGATCATTGGTCCCGAGCGCCGGAACGTAGGGCCAGCCGCGGGCGCGGATCGCGGCCACCTCCTCGGCGACCTCCGGCGGCGGCGGTGCATGCTTGCTCAGGCCCGCGGAGGAGAAGGTCGCCGTGTCACGCAGGACCTCGCGGACGAGTTCGGCGCTGGCAACGACGTACCAGCCGTTGCCCGGCGCGAAGCAGACCGGTGCTTGCTCCCGCATCCGGGCGTACCAGTCCTCCGGCGCCGCGAGGAATTGCGGGCTGGACAGGTCAAGCCCTGGAAACGGACACGACTGGGCGTCAATGGTCATCTGCTGTCTCCATCTCGGGTGGACCGAGCAAGCCGGAAGAAGTGACCGCCCGCGACCGTATAGCCACCGTCGACAGCGAGAACCTCACCGGTCACATAGCTTGCGCGCGACGAGAGCAGGAACACCACGGCCTCGGCGATGTCGTCCACCGTGCCGAGCCGGCGCAGCGGCAGCACCGCCGCCCGCCGCATCCGCGCGTTCTCGTCGCCGTAATGGGCGTCGGAGCCCGGGGTCGGAATCGTGCCGGGCGCCACCGCGTTACAGCGGATACCCAGCGGCCCGAACTCCACCGCGAGCGCCCGAGTCAGCCCTTCCAGCGCGGCTTTGGACGCGCTGTACAGCCCGGTCCCGGGCGGGTGGTAACGGGCAGTGACCGAGGAGAGGTTCACAATGCTGCCGCCGCCCTGGGCCGCCATGATCGGCGCCAGCGTCTGGGACACCAGCAACGGCGCGACGACGTTGACGTCGAGGACTCTGCGCGCGTCCGCGGCCTTGGTGTCCGCCAGCGCGCCTTCGATGACGAGGGCGGCGTTGTTCACCAGCATCGTGCAGTCCGGCGCGGCCTGCACCAGGCCTGCGACCGCGTCCGCATCGGTGACGTCGAGCACGACCGCGCGGGCGCCGAGATCGTCGGCGACACGGCGCAGCGACTCGGCCGCGAGGTCGACGAGCACCAACGTGTGGCCGTCGTGGGCGAGGCGGTGGGCCAACGCGCGTCCGATGCCCTGGGCCGCTCCAGTCACGACGACCGTGCCCGGCGGCTGGTTGTCGCTGCTGTCTGCCGACATCAGCTCACCGTCTGTTCCGCGGCGGTCAGGGACGCCACGACCGCGGCTGCGATGCCGGCGGCGTCCAGCCCCGCCCATTCGGTGAGCGCCGCGGCCGGACCAGCTGCGAGAACCCCGACCCCATGCTGTAACTCGCCGTCATGCTCTAACCCGCCGTCAGTCATGCCACGGCCGGCCCCGACGCACGGCCGGCATCCGCCGGCAGCTGTAGCGACATCAGCTCGAAGTACTCCGCCAGCCCGTGTTCGCCCAGCTCACGGCCCACACCGGAGCGCCGGAAACCGCCGAACGGGGCGCGCACGTTGAACCGGCCGCCGTTGATCGAGACCTGGCCGGTGCGCAACCGGCGCGCCACCGCGACCGCGGCGGCGTCGTCCGCGGCGAACACCGCACCGGACAGGCCGTAGTCGGAGTCGTTGGCGACGGTGACAGCCTCGTCGACGTCCGCGACCGGGATGACCGCGAGCACCGGGCCGAAGATCTCTTCGCGGGCGAGAACGGCGTCGTTGCGCAGCCGGCTCACCACGGTGGGACGCACGAAGTACCCGCGGTCGAGCCCGGGCACGGGGCCTGGACCGCCGACGAGCACGGTGCCCTCGTGCGCGGCCTTGTCCAGGTAGGACGCGATCGAACGCGCCTGCGCAGCCGAGGCCACCGGCCCGATCGTGGTGGCCGGGTCCAGCGGGTCGCCCACGACGTGCGCCCCGACCAGAGCGATCAGGCGCTCCTCCACCTCGTCGAGCAGGTCGCGGGGGACCAGCAGCCGGGTCGTCGCCGAACAGGTCTGGCCGTTGTTGACGAAGCAGCCGCGCACGGCGCTGTCCACCGCGCGGTCGAGGTCGGCATCCGGGCAGAGGATGAAGGCGGACTTGCC
>NZ_CAUVXI010000278.1:0-5859 GCF_963555845.1 Protofrankia sp. Cas8
GGATGCCGTTGGCCACGCGGTTGCGGATTTCGGCGCGGACGGTCTTCCGCTGGCGATCCTCGGCCAGCCAAAACCCCAGCAGGGCCGTTTCTACGCGGCTGCAGGCACGTCGCAGTATCCGATGCCGCTACCGCCACGCACCCCGAGACGGGACTGGTACGTCCCCGGCCGTTCTTTGCGTGGGCGCAAGGTGTACCCACACCATGCCGGATTGGCTGACGACTACTGGCAGAACCCGACCGAAGACCGAACCCAGAAGTTGGACAAAGGGCGCTACCAGGAGTACAGACGCCCGGCGAAAGAGAGCCCAGACAAGGAGCTCACCGTCGACAACCGCGCGTTTGCCACCGGCCGCGACGAACAGCGTGACAACCAGAACCGATCGGTGCGTGGCTGGGTCAAGCCGGGCGTCACATTTCGATTCACCCTGGACGTGATCAACCTGACCGAGGTGGAGCTCGGCGCCCTGTTGTGGCTGCTACGGCTACCGGCGGAGCATTATCATCGGTTCGGGCTGGGTAAGCCGCTCGGCTTCGGCAGCGTCCGGCTGGGCCTCGACACCGAGACGACCGAACTGCGTACGGGCGCCACCATCGCCGACTACTACGCCTCGTTCGGCGATCAGCTCCCTGGTGCCGCTGCGGACGTCGACACGCTCATCGCCGTGTTCGAGAAGGCGTCCGACGTGTGGCCCGGACGCCCGCACCTCGCCGCGTTCCTCACAGCGGCGCTCGGCGATGCGTCCACCCCGGTGCACTATCCGCGGGTCCGGCCCGCCGCCATGGACAGATCGGTTCCCGTCCCACCCGACCCGCGCGGTCAGGCCTACGCCTGGTTCGTCCAGAACGAGCAGGAACGCTCCAACAGCTTCGTGCGGGCCGAAAGCCTCCCGCCCACAGACGGCGACCCGCTCGTCGTATACCCGGCCCCCGACCGTACAGGCCCACCACGATGACCAACGCCACCCCAGAAAACGACCTCGAACTTCAGGTCGAAAACGATCATATACTGATCGACGATGGTGATCGTAAAGAATCGCCACCCGCTCTTCCCAACACACGCCCGCTTCTCACCGGCCTGCACATTGCGAATTTCAAGGCCTTCGGAGTGCCCGCGGGCGGGGATGGATCTTTTTTCATTCCACTGGCGCCGCTGACTCTGCTCTACGGTCCGAACTCGGCAGGTAAATCGACTCTCCTGCAGGCCTTACTGGTGCTCGCCCAGTCCTTGATCCAACCTGCCCGGCAGGAGTGGCCACGACTGGTCCTCAATGACAACCTGATCGCCTTGGGCTCCACCCGCGAAGTCGTCCACAGACACCAGACGGAGTTGACCATCTCCCTGGGGGTGAGTTGGCGCGATGCTTTCGGCAACGAGACCGTCGCGATCTACGGTTTCAGTGGTGCCAGCGGCGAACTGGAGTCGATCGAGGTTCTGGACCCCGGCGAGGCGACCACTTACGTTCTTCAACTACCGTCGACAAACAACAACCAGTCGGATCCAGAATTTCTCTTTGAAATATCAGAAGAAACAATCGATGTCTTTTTGCGGACGATCCTCAACTCCTCAAAGGATATCCCGGATGCCGGCCTCGCCGGAACCTGGGCGGCAGCCACTGCCGCATCGATTCAGCCTCTTGTCAGCGTCGCCGGACTATGCCCGGGTAAAATACAGGGCTTCCGGTTCCCAGGCGGGGCATGGTTCCCTAACGGAAAAGACGACAGCGAGCCAGAGAGCGACGTCGCAATGTGGCTCAATTCGGACTCTCCCTGGCAGTGCATCGACGCTTCGGAGCGCTACGCGATACGCCTCAAGGAAAGCCTGGAGCACGTCCTGAGTGATGTTCGACATCTCGGTCCGGGGCGCATACCACCAGATCGGCGGCCGGTACGGCACGACGACGACGGCCCTGACGGGGTGGGCCGTGACGGCGGCAGGCTCTTTCAATTCCTGGCGAGCCAGCGTGAAGGGAACAGCGTGATCAGCGGTGTCAACGACGCGCTTTCCCGACTCAGTTCCCCTTACCGAATCCGACAGTGGAACTATCCCCAGGCGACCTTCAATGACGACAATGACGTAAGTAGCCTGAAGAGACATCGATCAAGAATCACACTCAGCGAAATAGCCCTTGTTCGTGACGGAATGGAGTCTCAGCTGCAGAACGTCGGCTATGGTTTCAACCATCTCCTGCCGATCCTCGCTGAGTGCAGTCGCGACAGTAGGCGCCCACTTCTGATTGAGCAGCCAGAAACACACCTACACCCGGATCTTCAGGTTGACCTCATCGAGGAGCTGCTGCACAGCGCCACGAATCCCGCCCGAAAAGTCTTACTGCCGCAGCTTGTCGTCGAGACCCACAGCGAGAATATGTTGCTGCGAATTCAGGCGCTCGTAGCCCTGCAAGAAGAGCGCGCCGAAGACATTCAGGTGATTACAGTAGGAATGGATCATGAGCGCTACACCGCATTTCCGGTGGACCATCAGTGGACAGGAGACGGGGAGCTTGACCCGGGAGCCGACAACGTATTTCCGACGGCACGCATTCGCGCTATCGAGCCGGAGTATTAGATGTTAGTTCGAGTCGCAATTGCGGCCTCCTTCTTCGATGACCCGGTGCTCAACTCGGACCGGTATCAGCTGCATGCGGTGCACCGATCCCTCACTGCGGTGCTTACCCGGCATGCCGAAATTGTCTGCCTGGATGATACTGAAGTAAGCGAGTACCGGCGGAAGGTGAATACGCTACCATCGACTGTCAAAGCCTACTGGGATCCCATTTTTGGACGTGCCGGCCTCCGATTCCGTATCCACAAACCTCAATCGGCACGTCCGTCCCGTCCAGCAATGTCAATCTCAAATAGGAAAGATCTTCTTTCCTGGCGAAGCCATATAGATCACTTTCTGGTCGGCACCGACCAGGCCCGAGAATTCGGCTTCAGTCCGAACTCAGACGGCAGAACCGACGGGGCCAGCGGAATATGTATCAGCAGCTATCGAGGCGTGACACCGAAGCAGCTATGGGAGATGGAGGAGCTGAACAGCCGCTACTACCGCGCGGGTCAGCTTTCGCGAGACGATCTATGGAATCATTATATAAAGCCACTGGTCATACGGGCCCCCAATGTCGTGCTAATCGATAAGTACGCGGGGAAAAATCTACAGGACTGCGCCTACCTATGGAAGAAAATCAGCGAGACACCTTCACCTAATAGCAAGCACGGACGAACTATACAGATCCTGACACATACACTACTGAACGAAAATAGGAGTAACCGGGAGAGCGCAGAACCCAAAATGAGAGGAGTGGAATCCTTTGCAAGAAATTACGAAGGAACGACTGGAATTGCAGAGTTCAACCTGACCTGGCTACCAAAAGAAGCATGGGGGACAAAAAGGAAAGATGAAGCAGATTCATCACCGACGGAACGACATCACGACAGACATTTTCGTTTCGAGAAGAGAACCCTGTCGATAAGCTCGGGATTGGATTATATCGCCAATCCCGAGGGAATGGATGGGCAACTTACCTACCGCTGCGAGGGTGACCGGCACAGTACCGACTTCAAGAACATTCTCGACAAAGAAAGGATACTGGTCGCCGCGGCAGGGAACCGGTCGCAGCCCCTGGGCAGGCAGCGGAGATCGTGACGGCGTCGGGCAGGCAGGATCTGCTGCGGCGACGAAGGGACTCGGCAGATCCTGCCCTCCCGGGACGGCTGGTCGGCTACCAGGCTCAGCGGCGTGGATGCGATGGAAACCGATCCAAATCCGGACCGAGCCAGTGGTGAGAAGAACGCTCCACGACCGCCGGATGCTAGGAATCGGGCGGGCGACAGCTGGGTGGAGCAGGTGTTCGTGACCTGCACCAGTGCGGTGAACGCCACGATGGCGCAGGCGTCGCTGTGGCACGGCGGTCGTCCCTGCCCGTCTACGCGGGGCATGTCAGCAAGCGACGACCCGCGGCGGACAGTGCTTGCCTGTTGCGACCGCGGCTGCTTCGACGAAGCCGAAGAGGTACTGGCCGCCGTCGTGGAGAAGGTCACGACCGCCGGTTGGCTTGAGCGTTCACCCGACTACGCCCGGCCGTGTGACGACCGCGGTGGTGCCAGCGTGGATGCGAGACTGTCCCTGTACACCGCACGCACAGCCGCCGCCGTACTGGGCGAGATGCACCGCCATCGGCGTAAGAATCTCGGGTTGCCCCAACGGCCGGAGCGGGTCGCCGACGCCGACTGGGCAAAGCGGTTGTTCCCTGACCCGGCGGATCGGGCCCTGCTCGTACACGTCCTTACCTGGCTCGGCAGTCACGGCCCGGCGACCGGCGATCCGGGCTGGCCGCTGCAGGTGTGGGCGGAACGCCACGGGCTGGCGCTCCCGGACATGGCCAGGTGGGTCGCCCGTGTTGTCAGTGTGCTACGTGAGGAAGACCCGCGCCGGTATCAGCGGTACATCGCGGGGCCGCTGGCGGCCAAACCGCGTACAACTGTCCCGTTCAGCGCCGTCGAGCTCGTCGACGGGCACCCTATCCGGCGGCACCGACACCGGTACACGACGGCACCGGGGCTGTGGGAGGACTACACCTTCGTCGCACCGAGACCTGGAAGAGCGTCTATGCCAGCAGCTACGCCGATGAAGACGATCGCCACCACGAAGGGCAGGCTGTGAACCGCATCGCTGTGCACGTCGTCGGAGCCTCCGACCTCGGCATGCACGAGCCGACACCCGCCGAGACGGCCAAGCGGATTACGGAACTCACCGGCCTTGAGCCCTCCGCTCTCGCTGATGAACTCGCCGGTACACCGATCGCCTGGTTTCTTCGGAAGATCGAAAGTTTGAATGATCCTCCGGTTGACCGATTGATCCTCCTCGCGACCGAGCGGCACGACGATCCGAGGGTGCAGCCGGCAACCCAGGACCTGGCCGAGGTGATCCTCCCCTTCGTCCGGCAACAGGTGCTGGCAAGCACCATCGAGCAGATCCCGCTGCCCAGCATCGCGGACACCCGGAAGTGGCTGACGGATTTCGTCGACAACACGGCCAACGCCATCGGCAAGGAGACCCGATGGGAACTGCCGCTCGGCGGCGGTGCGACGGGTGTTCTGCTAGGGGTGATGTTCGAGCTGCTGCTACGGGGCCACGACCTGACATTGTGGGCGGCGAACGGAGCCGGGCCCAGAATTCCGCTGGTTCCGTCCGGGCTGAACGCGGCGCCGGCGCGATGGCTGGTGCGCCACCGCTACTACGAGCCGCTCGCCAGCAGTGATCCGCCGTTGGAGGTGCCACCACCGCTGTCCCCGGGTGACGCCGGCTGGGACTTTCTGGCCCGCCGGCAACGCGTCGATATAGACACGCTGCTCGCCGGTCAGCCGAAGGAAAACGACGCCTGGAAAGTGACGGACGCTGTTCAGGCGATCCTGGCTGAGGCGGTACAGGCCGCGTTCGCCGAAGGACTTGCCCGCGGGGAGATCACCGATGGCGCTGCCGCCCGCACCTGGCTCTCCCTGGCGAGACACGCCACTATTCCGGAAAACAGGCAGCTGGTGCCTCCGCTTCCCGATCCGGAAGATCCGACGGTCGAGGAGTGGCGTAGAAAGGTTGTACGGCTCAGCCACGGCATGCACAAACCGGCACCTCTACCTCCTGTCATCCGCACGATGCAGAACGAATGGGCGACCACTCAGCGGGCTGAGCGCTGCGTACTCCAAGCCTTCCCGGACTGGCCGGTCGCACCCCCGCCGCCGGCCGAACGGACGGTCGTCGTTCTACGGGCGTTGAGCCGGTCCGCCACACCCGACCAGGGTGAGATCGACGATCAGTTCCTGCTCGACCGTATCTCCGAGGCACTCGGCGCCGGGCAGG
>NZ_CAUVXI010000279.1:0-3494 GCF_963555845.1 Protofrankia sp. Cas8
GACATGCACACGGTGATCGAATACGTGCTCGACGAGGGCGACTTCCTCGAGGTCCACGCCCAGTTCGCGCAGAACATGATCTGCGGCTTCGGACGGGTCGACGGGCGTTCGGTGGGCGTCGTCGCCAACCAGCCGATGCATTTCGCCGGCACCCTCGACATCGATGCCAGTGAGAAGGCGGCACGCTTCGTCCGGACGTGCGACGCGTTCAACATTCCGATAATCACCCTGGTCGATGTTCCCGGCTTCCTGCCCGGTACCTCGCAGGAGTGGAACGGAATCATCCGTCGGGGCGCGAAGCTCATCTATGCCTACGCCGAAGCCACGGTCCCGAAGGTGACTATCATCACCCGCAAGGCCTATGGGGGTGCATACGACGTCATGGGGTCGAAGCACCTGCGGGCCGACATCAACCTGGCCTGGCCGACCGCGGAAATCGCGGTGATGGGCGCCCAGGGCGCTGTGAACATCATTTACCGTCGGGAGCTCGCGTCCGCCGCCGACCCGGAAAGCCGCCGCGCGGAACTGATCGCGGACTACACCGAGCACTTCGCCACGCCCTACATCGCCGCCGAACGCGGGTATGTGGATGCGGTGATCACCCCGTCGGTCACCCGCCGCGAAGTGATCCGGGCCCTGCGGCTGCTGCGGACCAAGCGGGAGTCGCTCCCGCCCAAGAAGCACGGAAACATTCCGCTTTAGTGCCGCCCCGGGGACTGCGGCCTGCGGGCGCGCGATCTGACGATCATCGTGCGCCCGTTGGCCCGCTGGCGACCCGGGGACTTCGGCCTCCGGCGATGCGAGAAGAACCACGATCGCATCGCCTTTGGGCCGCCAGGTGCAGCTCGCACGTTCATGAAGGGAGCGTCAGGTGGACAGCAAGCGTCAGGTGGACAACAGCGGCGACGGCCCGACCCGTCCATATCTGCGGCTTGTGCCGGCGAACGCATCCGCCGAGGAGATTGCCGCGTTGGTCGCGGTGGTCCGCCTGCGGGCAGCGGTGCCACCGCCCGAGTCGGCGACGCCGTCGGGTTGGACCGACCGGGCCGCGACGTTCCGCCAGAACGTGCATTCCGGCCCGAACACGTGGCGGCAAACCGGTTTCACGCAGGGTGTCCGCACCCGAGCCGACTGGTAACCCACGGTCCGCGGCTGAGAACCCTCGCTGAACGCCCGCCGCCGGCAACAGCTGCCCAGGTCCCCGCGACGCCGCGTCCCTATTGCCGGGCGCCCTAAACTCAGCCACCCTGAACGAGGACGGGAGAAACGTGCGTAAGATCCTCATCGCCAACCGGGGAGAGATCGCTGTCCGGGTCATCCGCGCGTGCCGGGACGCCGGATACGCAAGTGTCGCGGTGTACGCCGAACCCGATATCGATGCGCTCCACGTCCGAATTGCCGACGAAGCGTACGCCCTCTCGGGCAGCACACCGGGCGACTCCTATCTACGGATAGACAAGATTCTCGACATCGCTCGGGTGAGTGGCGCCGACGCCGTCCACCCCGGGTACGGGTTCCTCTCGGAAAACGCAGACTTCGCCGAGGCGGTCGTCGCCGCGGGCCTGACCTGGATCGGCCCACCGCCCGAGGCCATCCGGCGCCTGGGCGACAAGACCGCCGCCCGCCACATCGCCCTGGCCGTGGGTGCGCCGCTCGCGCCCGGCACGGCCGACCCGGTCGCCGGCGTCGCGGAGGTCGTGGCGTTCGCGGATCAGTACGGTCTGCCGGTCGCCATCAAGGCTGCTTTCGGTGGCGGCGGGCGCGGGCTCAAGGTCGCGTGGAATGCCGACGACCTACCCGAGCTCTTCGAAAGCGCGGTGCGGGAGGCCACCGCCGCCTTCGGCCGGGGCGAGTGCTTCGTCGAGCGCTACCTGGACCAGCCACGCCATGTCGAGACCCAGATCCTCGCTGACAACCACGGCACCGTCGTCGTGGTCGGCACCCGGGACTGTTCGTTGCAGCGCCGCTACCAGAAACTCGTCGAAGAGGCCCCGGCTCCGTTCCTCACCGAGGAACAGCACACCTCACTCTATGAGGCATCCCGGGCCATCTGCCGGGAGGCCGGCTACGTCGGTGCGGGCACGGTCGAGTTCCTCGTCGCCCGGGACGGCATGATCAGCTTCCTTGAGGTCAACACCCGGCTACAGGTCGAGCATCCGGTCACCGAGGAGACCAGCGGCGTCGACCTCGTCCGTGCGCAGTTCCGCATCGCCGAAGGCGAAGCGCTCGACCCGGCGGACCCGACTCCGCGAGGGCACTCGATCGAGTTCCGTATCAACGGCGAGGATCCGGGGCGTAACTTCCTGCCGGCCCCGGGCACGGTCACCCGGTTTGTCGCGCCCACCGGCCCGGGCGTGCGGGTCGACGCCGGCATCGAGTCCGGCGCCGTCATCGGCGGCGCCTTTGACTCGCTGCTCGCCAAGCTGATCGTCACCGGCGCGACCCGAACCGAAGCGCTGGAGCGCGCCCGCCGCGCGCTGGACGAGATGGTCGTCGACGGCATGGCCACGGTGCTGCCGTTCCATCGCGCCGTCGTACGGGACCCGGCGTTCGCACCGGCCGACGCGACCGAGCCGTTCCGCATACACAACCGCTGGATCGAGACCGAGTTCGACAACACCATCCCGGTCTTCACCGGCGGGGTGGATGCCGACACCGGGCCGGCGGAACGGGAGTCGGTGGTGGTCGAGGTCGGCGGCCGACGCCTTGAGGTCGTCCTACCCGCGGGCTTCGGAGCCGCGGCCGGCCCGGCGCCCGGTCGCACCGCCCCGCCCCGGCGACGCTCCGGCTCGAAAGCCGCGCGCGCCGTCACCGGCAACGCGCTGACCAGCCCCATGCAGGGCACCATCGTCAAGATCGCAGTCAGTGACGGCGACACGGTCGAGCCCGGCGACCTCGTCGTCGTCCTGGAAGCGATGAAGATGGAGCAGCCGATCACCGCGCATCGGGCGGGTACCGTGACCGGGCTCGCCGCGACCGTCGGCGGCGTCGTCTCCAGCGGCGCCGTCCTGTGTGAGATCAAGGACTAGAAGGAATCTGTTCGTAGGCTGGCCCCATGGACGCTGGTAGCAAGAGGGCTCTGTCCTCAGACCACCTGAACCCGGCTGCGCCCGCCAGCCCAACGCCCGCCAGCCCGCAGCCCGTCCGGGAGCCGCGTCCGCCCCTGACCGGTCGGGTGTACTACCTGGTGGGTGGGACGCTGCCACCGCAGTACTCGTCATGGGTGTCGCACGATCTGACGGGTCCGCGGTGGCAGGTCCGGCAGGCTTCCCGCCTGCCGCTGCTCATGGTGCCGTTCGCGATCGTGTTCGCACTGTTGCCCGGGCGGCTGGACGTCCGGCTCACCATTTCGATCTTCCTGCTGGCCGCGGCGGTGGGGCTCGGATTCGCCACTGCCGGTCACTTCCGCAACCGACGCCTCGTCCAGCACGGCTTTCCACCGGTTGTCCCGCCCGAGGAAGACGAGGCCATCGATCAAAACCCCGCGAACAGGT
>NZ_CAUVXI010000279.1:3805-6152 GCF_963555845.1 Protofrankia sp. Cas8
CCCGGGGGATGGCGATCCGTGCGGCTTCGGACAAGGAACCGGAAACCGAGGGATAGATCGCAAACGTGTGGGCGACCTGGTCGACGGTCAGACCATTGGCGACCGCCAGCGACACCGGAAAGATCAGTTCTGATGCCCGCGGCGCCACGATGACCCCGCCCAGGATGCTGCCGCTACCGGGCCGGCAGAACAGTTTGACAAAGCCGTCAGTGACGGCCTCCATCTTCGCGCGCGGGTTCCGGGCGAGCGGGAGGACCGTGGTGTGAGCAGCAACCGCGCCTGATTCGATCATCCGCTGGGAGATGCCGACGGTCGCGATCTCCGGTTCGGTGAAGATGTTCGACGACACGGTGCCCAACCGCAGTGGGGTGACCGCCTCACCGAGCGCGTGCCACATCGCGATCCTGCCCTGCATGGCGGCGACGGACGCCAGCGGCAGTACACCGGTGCAGTCACCGGCGGCGTACACGCCGGGCACCGACGTTCTCGACATCCGGTCGACCTCGATGTGACCGGTGGCGCTGCGTCGAATCCCGACATCGGTCAGGCCGATGTCGGAGGTTCGCGGTACCGATCCGACCGCCATCAGGACGTGGCTGCCGCTGATGATCCTGCCGTCGTCGAGATCCACTTCTACCCCGCCGGTGACCCGGCGGGCCGCCGTTGCCCGGGACCGGCCCAGCACGGTGACGCCCCTGCGCTGGAAGACATCCTCCAGCACCCGGGCCGCGTCGGGATCCTCACCGGGCAGTACCCGGTCGCGGGAGGAGACAAGCGTCACCTGTGCCCCGAGCGCCCGGTAGGCGCTGGCGAACTCGGCGCCGGTGACACCGGACCCGACCACGATCAGATGTTCGGGCAGCCTGTCGAGGTCGTAGAGATGGCGCCAGGTGAGAATTCTCTCACCATCGGGTGTCGCCGCCGGCAGGATCCTCGGCGACGCGCCGGTGGCGATCAGCACGATGTCACCGAAAAAGGCCTCGCCGGAATCGATCTCGACCGCATGCGGACCGACCAGCCGCCCGTGGGCGTGCACGACCCGGACGGCCTCCTTCTCCAGCCGGGTCTCGATGTCCCGGGACTGCGCCTGCGCCAGCCCACGCACCCGGGCATAGACCCGCTCGATGTCAACGCTGACGCCGGCGGGAAGCCCGGGGCCGGGTGTCGCGCGGGCATCCCAGCCCGCTTCGGGCAGCACGAAACCCCCGTCACGTAGCCGAACACCGAGCGAGGGGGCCGCGGCCAGTGCGGTCATCGCCGCCGATGTGGCGATCAACGTTTTGGACGGAACACAGTCAGTGAGAACACAGGCACCCCCCGTCCCATCCGAATCGATGAGCGTGACAAATGCCCCGAGCTCGGCACCGACAAGCGCCGCCTCATACCCTCCGGGGCCTCCTCCGAGGATGACGATTCGCGGCACGTACGCGCTCCCTTCCGTGGACGGGCTGCTCTCCAGCTAGCTGGGGACTGCGGCCTCCGGCGGCGCACGAGGAACAGCATCGCGCCGCCTTTGGCCCTCCAGCTATCTTGCCTCCCGCCGCGCGCCGCACCGCTGGGATCCGGAGCGACTTTCGTACAATCGGGGAAGGTGGCCCGCTGGGCTGGCGCGTCAGCCCCGCCGGCCTGGACCGGCCCGGCCCGTCACCGCAGTCGGGCGG
This sequence comes from Protofrankia sp. Cas8, assembly GCF_963555845.1. Classification (NCBI taxonomy): domain Bacteria; kingdom Bacillati; phylum Actinomycetota; class Actinomycetes; order Frankiales; family Frankiaceae; genus Protofrankia; species Protofrankia sp. Cas8. Next base: position 5,467 of record NZ_CAUVXI010000279.1, read on the forward strand.
AAGGTGGGTACGGTAGGCGCCAGTGGAGATTCTTGAAATATGCCGTCGCACGAACGGTGACGGTCGCGACGAAAGAGCCTGCGAAAGACGCACGCCATGACCATGTACGCCGCCTACGGCAGCAACCTCGATCCGGCCCAGATGAAGGAACGCGCGCCGCGCGCTCCGGTCATCGGGACCGGCTGGATACACGGCTGGAGACTCACCTTCGGCGGCGAGGACGTCGGTTGGGAGGGCGCGCTCGCCTCGATCGTCGAGTCCCCCGGATCCCGGGTCTACGTGATGCTCTACGACATCGACCGGCGTGACCTGCGACAGCTCGACGTGTGGGAAGGCGCCGACGCGGGCCTCTACACCCGCATCCGCGTCCGGGTGTCCACGCTGGACGGCGAGGCGTTGGCCTGGACGTACGTGCTGGACGCCTACGAAGGCGGCCTGCCGTCCAAACGGTACGTGTCGATCATGGCTGACGCGGCGGAGCGGGCCGGCGCCCCGGCCGACTACGTCGCCTACCTGCGCAGCCGCCCGACCGCCTAGGCAGGGCGCTTGCGCAGCCGCCTACGGATTGTCGATCGGCGCGGAGCGTATGACCGAGTCCAGGTGCCCAAGCGGCTTCTGGTGCCCAAACGGCTCCTGGTGCCCGACGGCCTGCCCACGGGCGGCCAGCTCGTCGCCCAACAACCCGA
>NZ_CAUVXI010000280.1:0-5803 GCF_963555845.1 Protofrankia sp. Cas8
ACTGGACCCCGACACCCCGATCGAGTGGTCGCCGGTCTGGTCGCTCAATGGTGGCGGACAGCGCTGGCTGCCGACGTCCTACCTCTATTACGGCTATCCGCAGCGCGGTGGCGGAGTGTACGCCGTCGCCGACTCCAACGGCAACGCCGCCGGGACGAGCCGTGAGGACGCCGTCCTGCAGGGCTTTTTCGAGCTCGTCGAACGGGACGCCGTCGCATTGTGGTGGTACAACCGCGTCCAGCGTCCCGCGATCGACCTCGACGCCTTTGCCGAGCCGTGGATCGACCGGATCCGGGAGCTCTACGCGGGGCTGGCCCGTGAGGTGTGGGCGCTCGATCTCACCTCGGACTTCGGCATCCCCGTGGTGGGCGCTGTGTCGCGCCGCACCGACAAGCAGGCCGAGGACATCCTCGTCGCCTTCGGTGCGCACCTCGACCCACGTATCGCGCTGCTGCGGGCGCTCACCGAGATGAACCAGTTCCTGCCGGCGGTGCTTCCCATCGGATCGGACGGCAGCGGAACCTACGGCGCGTACGACCCCGAGCAGGAATGGTGGTGGCGCAACGCGACCGTGGCGGAGGCGACCTATCTGCGGCCCGATCCCCGGACCACGCCGTCCGGTCCGGGGCGCTGGCCCGCGTTGGCTCATGACGATCTTGCCGACGACCTCGCCCTGGCCGAACGACTGGTGACCGAACGTGGTATGGAGATGCTCGTCCTGGATCAGACCCGTCCGGATATAGGGCTCCCGGTGGCCAAGGTGATCGTCCCGGGCATGCGGCACTTCTGGGCCAGATTCGCGCCGGGACGGCTCTACGAGGTGCCGGTCGGGCTCGGCTGGCTGGCCGCTCCCACGCCGGAGCACGACCTCAACCCAGTTCCGATGTTCATTTGACCGGGGACGAAGGACCAATGATGAGCGTAACCGGGACGATTGACCCGGCACTCGGCTGTGCTGGTTGGCTGTACCTGTCCCTACGCGCTGACGCCGACGTGGTGGCCGACGGCGCCGACCTGGTGATCGGTGGGTCGGCGAAGGCGGTGCGGGTCCGTCGGCCCAGCCCCGGCCTGGCTGGCGCACTGCGGATGCTGGTCACCGATCCGGTGCTACCCGCGACGCTGGTCGCCACCGTGGCGGCGGGTTCAGCTCCCCTGGTCGCAGGTCCCCTGGTCGCAGCTCCCCTGGTCGCGCCGGGGCAGGCCTGGTCCGACGCCGCCGGCGACCTCGCCCGTCTGCGCCGCGTGCTCGCCGTCCTCGACTCCCTGCTGTGCCGGACCGTGGTCGACACCGGAGCGTCCGGCCGCCGGTTGGTGACCGTTGTTCCGGTCACCGCTGGTGCGGTGCTCGCCGCGGCTGTCCCGACCGCGGCGGGCACGGACGCGGTGGGCGCGGTCGCGTCCGGAGACGTGGGACTGCGGGACGGTGTGCGCCTGTCCCGCTTCGCCTACCTCAGGCGGCCGGATGTGACCACGGTCGGCGGGCGGGGTGGCGGCCGGGGCCTGCTTGTGCTTGAGAGCCCGCTGGCCGCGTTCCGCGCGGTGCTGCACTGCCCGGGTGTCGCCGCGATGGTCGCGGCCGGACCCGCCGACGGTGGCGGGCTCAGTCCGTCCTCGGCGCGGCTCGTACTGGACCTGCTCGTTGCTGCCGGACTGCTCGTCGCCGCCGGAGCCGACCCCGCCGGACAGTCCGATTCCGGCCAGTCCGCCGGTCAGCAGGCGGCCGAGGACGACCCGGACTCGCCGCTGGGCCTGTGGGACTTCCACGATCTGCTTTTCCACTCACGAAGCCGCCCGGGCCACAGCGACCAGCCGATCGGCGCCTATTTCCGGCATGCCGCCAGCAGCCCTGAGCCTCCGCCACTGCCGATTGCCCCGTCCCAGCCACCCGGGGATGGCGGGGATGGCGGGGATGGCGGTCACGGTGCGGAGCAGCTGATCGAGTTGGTGGCGCCGTCGTGGCCGGATGTGCTCGCCCGTGATGCCACGCTTACGGATGCGCTTGAGCGGCGCCGCTCGGTCCGTTCCTACCCGCAGGAGCCCATCACGCTGGCCGAGCTGGCCGAGCTGCTCTACCGGACCGCGCGGGTCCGCGGTCTGACCCCGGCGACGGTGGGGGTCGCCTACACGGCGGTGGATCGCCCCTACCCGGCGGGCGGTTCCATGGGCGAGCTGGAGCTGTACCTTTCAGTCGCGCGTTGTGACGGACTCGCGGCAGGGGTGTACCACTACGATGCCGCCGGCCACCGGCTACGGCTTCTCGACACCGCCGACGCCGATCGGCGGGCACTGCTCGCCGGTGCCGTCGCGGCCACCGGAGGCGCGGTCGAACCCCAGGTGCTGGTCACAATCACCGCACGTTTCGCCCGGATGGCCTGGAAGTACAGCGGCATCGCGTACGCCACGACGTTGAAGCAGGTCGGCGCTCTGTATCAGACCATGTACCTGGTGGCCACGGCCATGGGGCTGGCCCCGTGCGGGCTGGGCAGCGGGGACACGGCGCTCGCGGCGCGGGCCTTCGGCACCGAGTGGACGGCTGAGTCCTCGGTCGGCGAGTTTCTTCTCGGCAGCCGCCCGGCCGGCGTGGCGGCCGGGCCCCATGCGTTCGCCGATGTGGTCAGATCCAGCCGTGTGCCCGCGCGATGTTGACCGCGTCCAACCGGTTGCGGGCGTTGGTCTTGCTGATCGCCGCTGAAAGGTAGTTGCGGACCGTGCCGGCGGACAGGAACAGGGTCCGGGCGACCTCGTTGACCGTCGACCCCTCCGCGATGTGCGCAAGGACGTCGAGCTCCCGGCGGGTGAGCGTGCAGTCGGGCACCGCGATCGTCTGGGCCGCCAGGTCGGTGTCGATGGCCCGCTCGCCGACGCTGACCCGGCGGACAGCGGAGATCAGTTCGTCGGCCTGCACGGTCTTCTGGAGGAAGCCGAGCGCTCCGGCTGCCAACGCCCGCCGCAGGACCGCCGGGCGGCCGAGGTTGGTGAGGATGAGTACCCCGGTTCGGGGATGCGCCCGCCGCAGCGTGGCGGCGGCGGCGATGCCGTCAAGGACCGGCAGGTCGACGTCGAGGATGGCGACGTGCGGCTCAAGGCGGGCGACCGCCGCGACGATCTCGTCCCCACGGGACAGCTCGGCGACGACCCGGACGTCGTCCTCCAGCGAGAGCAGCGCCACCAACGCACTGCGAATGAGATCATGATCTTCGGCTAGTACAACGTCGATCATCCGGTCACTCCGGGTAGGGAGACGGGCCGGACGCCGCTCTCCGGCCCGACCGGCTGGCTGCCCGGCTCAGGCCCAAGCGCGGCCGGCCGATTGGTGCGGGCCGCGTCCAGCGGGACGGTCACCGCGAGCTCGAAGCGTCCGCCGGGCAGCCGCCGACGGTCCACCCGTCCGCCGGCTGCCGCCAGCCGGCCGGCCAGCCCCTCCAGGCCCGCGCCCGGGGCGAGATCGGTCAAACCAGGCGCGCCGGCGCCGTCGTTGGTCATCGTCATGGTGATGTCGCCGTCGGCCCGGTGGAACGCGACATCGAGAACGGCGGGTCGACTGTGGCGCAGCATGTTCGTCGCGCCTTCCCGGAACGCCCAGGCCAGCAGCTCGCGGGGGCTGTCGGCCAGTTCCGTCGGGACGGCCCTGACATGCCAGCCGATCCCCAGGTCGGTCAGGACCTTGCCGACGTGTTCGATCTCGACATCGAGCCGCAGGTGCCACCTGCGGGAAGCCAGGTCGCGGACGGCGCGCAGGGAGTCACGGCAGATCGAGGTGAGGCCCGCCAGCTCCCTGTGCAGCGCCGGGATGTCGCTGTCGGCCAGCCGACTGGCCAGCTCACTCTTCAGAGTCACCACGGTCAGGCTGTGCCCGAGCAGGTCGTGGATGTCGCGGGCCAGGTGCTGGCGTTCGACCGCCGCGGCCGCGTGCGCGAGTGCACTGTGTTCGACATCGGTCACAGCGATCTGCCGCTCCAGCGAGGTGATCGCGAGGGCCGCCACCGCGACGAGCACCGTGAGCTCCCCGACGCCGAGGGCGGCAACGGCGGAGCCGTGCAGCGCGCCGGCGGTTGCGGTACCGGCGGCCAAGACGCCCGCGGCCGGTCCGGCCCACCGGCGTGGGACGTCCCCGAGCGCGAACGCGGCGAAGACGGGTAGCTCGAGTGCGGGGCCACCCCATCCGAGGGCCATAGTGAGCGCGGCTGCGCCGGCTGTGCATCCAAGCCAGAACGGGCCACCGCCGAGCAGGGTACGGGCCTGCAATGCCGTGAACAACACCAGGCCCGCGAGGCCTGCGAGCAGTAGGCCGATGTGGCGCTGGCGGGCCTCCCCGGCTGCGAGAAGTACCTCCACGTACCCGACGTACCCGACGGTGCCCGCGACGACGCCGTGCCTCAGTCGTCGGACCACCCGGCCACTACCCCCTACTCGCAACTGTCGCGATCGGCTATGAGTAATCAGCTATGAGTAATCAGCTATGAGTGAAAGAAATGGGGTGCCCGCGTGGGTAGGATCGCAGGGAAGGTAGGCTCCACCCGGACGACCGCACACAGACAACCTCGCGCCGACGACGTCATACAGACAACATCGGCCGGACGACATCGCCCCCGTCCGATTGCCGTCCCAAGCCGCCTCCGTCCCCGTACGCGCAACGTGGTTGACTCCTCGTTGCGCGGCACGCTGCCGTCGCGCGAATCCCCGGCGCCGACCGAGGATAACCCCCACCCGACCTGGGCGTCTCTAAAAACTGGCGGGAAATCGGGCGGCGCTGGAGGTTACGGGAGAGAGCCTGGGCCGTTCACGGCCGATTGGTGCGCAGTTTGCCCGACGGGAACGGCCTCGCCGGCGTCGTGCAATCCGCGCACACCGGCGAGGCCGTTACTCCTGAGGAGCCTGTGGCACAACCCCGGGGGGATTAACGGCCTGTTAATCCTTGTGGTGGGATTGTGCTTCATCCGATCAGACGGTAATCATCTGATGGATCATGCGGTGTTGCCTGCCCGTGATGCATTCCCGGGCGTGCCGCTCGGCGGCGTTCCACCGGGTCCGGTGCCCTTCGGTGGCGTGCCGGTCGGTAGCGTCCCGGTCGGCGGCATCCCGGTCGGCATGGTGATCCCGCATGCCTTGAGCGCTGCCTGTACCTCGGCGCCCTCAGCCGGGTTGCCCCGGGCCCCGGCTGAGGGGATGGCCGTCGGGGGAGTGCCGTTGCCGTTCGCCGGTGGCGTCGGTGCGCCGATCCCGGCCTTTGTCAGGCATTCCTGAATCTGATCGCGGGTCTGGCTGCATCGGTTGTTCACGGTGATGTGCGAAAACACAGGGAATTCACTGGTGGGCACAGGATGTGCACAGGTGAATCATGTATGTGGCCGGGTATCGCATCGGCCTTCCGCACACGGTCACAGCGGTTCCCCGGGGATGTCGAGGTACTCCTTGCGCAGTAGTTGGATCACGGGATGATCGCTGGCTGTCACGATGTCGTCGATGGCACTGATCGCGCGCACGCCGATGGCTGCGTTGGTGGCGAAAGCGGCGTGCATGTCGCGAATCGCCGCCAGTCGGACAGGTTGAGTGATGGTCCGCTCATGCGTCCGCTTGAGCAATGTCATGGTCACGCCGGCGAGGCAGTCCGCGTCGGGCCAGATCACCCGGTCACCGTCGAAGAACCCGATGTTCCAGGTAGCACCTTCGGACACGAAGGAGTCCGTATCGGTGAAGAGCACGTCGTCCAATCCGCCCAGCTGCGCGTCGCGGCGATGACGAAGAGGGCCGAATAGCCCTACATGTTTGACGGTCGGCATGTCCCGGCAGTATCGGACCGAGC
>NZ_CAUVXI010000281.1:0-5590 GCF_963555845.1 Protofrankia sp. Cas8
GTGCGGGCCACAGACCACAGAATCTGGTCGCCGAGGGTGAAGGTTTCGACAGTCGCAGCTGGAAGCGGCACCATTACTGGCGTGATCCAGCCTGGTTCCACGCCACGCTCGCGCCGCCCCACCATGGTGCTGCCCGCCCCCCCGCTCACCGTCGCAGACCTCGACGAGTTCGGCCTTGAGGATCCGCGCTTCGACCTCATCGACGGGATGTGCCTGGTCCGTGCGTGGCCGACGCCGCTGGAGACCAGGGTGACCAAGCGTCTCGTCCGGCTACTCGTCGAGGTGACCCCCGCGCACATGCGCGTCCACACCCGGGGGGTGAGCCTTCGGATCGAGCCCCGAAGCGAGATCGTTCCCGACATCATCGTCGCGGCGGCGGGCGACGACGACCGTCCCCGCCGCATCACCGATCTGCCCCTGCTGGTCGTTGAGGTCGCCGAGCTCAGCAACCGGCGCTACGACCGGACCCTGAAGTTCGACGTCTATCGCGACCGCGGCGTCCCCAGCTGCTGGCTGGTCGACCCCGACACCCCGGCTATCGACGCCTACGATCTCGTCAACGGAGCCTATGTTCAGGTCGGGTCCGCGACCGGGCAGCAGGAACTCAGCGTGACCAGCCCGGTCGCCTGCACGATCATCCCGGCAACCCTGATCGACCCCCCGCATCCAGAGTGACGCCTCCCACCGGATGGTTATGTCGGGTCGGGACGGCTATGTCGGTTTTAGATGGTTATGTCGGGTCGGGACGGCTATGTCGGGTCGGGAATATCGTCGGCGTCGACAATGGTGTAGGCGTAGCCCTGCTCGGCCAGGAAGCGCTGGCGGTGCGCGGCGTACTCCTGGTCGATGGTGTCCCGGGAGACCACCGTGTAGAAATGCGCGCCGCGGCCGTCCGCCTTGGGGCGCAACACCCGCCCGAGGCGCTGCGCCTCCTCCTGGCGTGACCCGAAGGTACCGCTGACCTGGATGGCGACCCCCGCTTCGGGCAGGTCGATCGACACGTTGGCGACCTTTGAAACAACCAGGGTCCGGATCTCCCCACTGCGGAACGCCTCGAACAAACGCTCACGTTCCCGGTTACGGGTCGACCCCTGGATGACCGGGGCACCGAGCAGCTCGCCAAGCTGATCAAGCTGATCAAGGTAGGCACCGATGACGAGCACCCGATCCCCTGCGTGCCGTTCAACCAACCGTTGCACGACCGCACGCTTGCTGTACGCGGTGGCGCACATCCGGTAGCGCTCCTCGGCCTCCGCAACGGCGTAGGCCATCCGCTCGTCCTCGGTGAGGGTCACCCGCACCTCGGTGCACTCGGCCGGGGCGATCCAGCCCTGGGCCTCGATCTCCCGCCACGGCGCGTCGTACCGCTTGGGGCCGATCAGGGAGAAGACGTCGCCCTCCCGACCGTCCTCACGGACCAGCGTGGCGGTCAGGCCGAGCCGCCGCCGGGACTGGATGTCGGCGGTCATCCGAAAGACCGGCGCCGGCAGCAGGTGCACCTCGTCGTAGACGATCAGACCCCAGTCGCGGGCGCCGAACAGGTCCAGATGCAGATACTCGCCCTTGCGACGGGCGGTCATCACCTGGTATGTGGCGATCGTGACGGGTCGGATCTCCTTGCGTTCACCCGAGTACTCGCCGATCTCGTCCTCGGTGAGTGATGTCCGCTTCAGCAGCTCCGTACGCCACTGCCGGCCGGCCACCGTGTTGGTGACCAGGATGAGGGTGGTAGTACCGGCATGGGCCATGGCCGCGGCACCGACGATGGTCTTGCCGGCACCGCTGGGCAGCACCACCACGCCCGAACCACCCTCCCAGAACCCCGCCACCGCGCCCTTCTGGTACCCGCGCAGCTCCCAGCCGTCCTGGCGCAGTTCGATCGGGTGTGCCTCGCCGTCGACATACCCGGCGAGGTCCTCGGCCGGCCAGCCAATCTTGAGCAACGCCTGCTTGAGCCGTCCCCGCTCGGACGGGTGCACCGCGACGGTGTCCTCATCCAGACGCTGACCCAGCAGCGGCGCGACCTTCTTGGACCGGACGACCTCGGTGAGCACCGCGCGATCGACGGTCCGCAGGACCAGGCCTCGCTCCGGGTCGTTCTCCAGCCGTAGCCGACCGTAACGGTCCATGGTGTCGGCGACGTCGACCAGCAACGCGTGCGGGACCGCGTAACGGGAGAAGCGGACGAGTGCGTCAACGACCTGTTCGGCGTCGTGACCGGCAGCCCGGGCATTCCAGAGCGCCAGCGGCGTGACCCGGTAGGTGTGGACGTGCTCGGGGGAGCGTTCCAGCTCCGCGAACGGGGCGATCGCGGCCCGCGCCTCGCCAGCCAGCGGATGGTCGACTTCCAGCAACAGGGTCTTGTCAGACTGGACGATCAACGGTCCATCGGCCACTTCTCACCGTCCTCTCACGATTCCTCGCGGCCTCTGGACGCGCAATGAAGGCCATGATCGCACACCCTGAGATTCCATCGGGTCGCGCAGCGATCTGCCACCTACCGACCTACCGACCTGCGGCGACATTCGTCGGCCGTACCAACCCGGATCGAACCAGTCTGCCGATTCTCGCATATTCGCCGCAGGCCGCGACGGCTGCCCCGCGAGGTACCGGCCATCGAACCGGTTACCGTCATGGCAGGTCGGCAACGTCCTCCGGATCCACGAATTCAGGGTATTGCTGGTCCGGTACGGACATCGGCCCAACAGCGCCTGTGCCTGTGCCGGCGCTCGCAAGGGCACCGGCCAGGTCGCCACCGGTAGTGCCCGGCATGGCGCCCGCGACACCCAACTCATACGACCAGTCGTAACCGGCGGCCCCACCGGCCGGGAGCACATCTTCGACATCCAGCACGCCGGTGACACGGTGCAACGCGAAGCGCCGGGTCGCCGCAGCACGCTCATCCCACGCGGTCACCCAGCCCCCGTCAACAATCATCGGACGAACAATATGTTCACTAGACTTTCCCTGCTGGTCAACATACCCGAGCAGTATGCGCCGGCCGCTGCGTGCCGCTCCCTGCAGGCTCAGCAACATCAGCGGAGCTGATCGCAGCATCCCGTCGGACACGGAGCCGATCGCAGCGCTGGCTGCCCGGGCCGCCCGGGCGCTGTCGTCCCCCCGACGGATCATCCGCACCACGCCCCGGACCTGCTCGTTGCGGGCACCCGCGGCGTCCGCGGTGCTCGGGCGCGGACGGCCGGGCGTTCTGTGCACCTCCGGTCGGCTCAGTACCACGCGTCCGTCCGGTCCTTCACCGACCGGGGCGAACCCCGCCGCGCGCAGGCCCTCCAGCAACTTGGGCATGGGTAGCGATGAGATCACCACGGTGGGCGCGACCCGCCGCAGCCCGAGGGCCTGGGTCCGCCGCGACGCGACCACCTCGGAGAGCACCGCGGTGTCGTCGCAGCGCAGATAGGCCGCAGCCGGCCCCGCCCGCAACCGGCCGTGACGACGGGCGACGTCATCCACGAGGTAGTCCAGCGCCTGCGGGACGTCCCCGCGGGCGACGCGGGCAAGAAAGTCGCGGATGTCCTCGGCGACCCGACCGGCGTCCAGAGCACGCCGCAGGGACGCTTCGGAGAACCGGAAGACCGTTGCCGCGCCGGACGACTCGACATCGGCCATCTGGGCGAGCTCCGCGGCGATCTCCGGCACCAGGGGACCTGGCGCCACCGCGGTGAGGTCGGCCTGTACCAGCAGTTCACTGACGGGCTCAGGCAACATCGGACTGAGCGCGGCAGCGAGGTCGAAGCGGCGGGCGCCGTCCGCGTCAGTCGCCTCGCCACCGACCAGCGCCCGCCCGGCCGCTGACAGCGCGCCACGTCCGGTGACACCCAGCAGATCCGCCTCGGCGAACGTCCAGTCGACCATCCGGTCCAGCAACGGCCCACCCCGGCGGGGTAGCCGCCACGCAAGCAGTGCGCGCACCGACTCGGATGTCGGCGCAAGGCCCGCCGGAGCTGCCGCGAAGGCGTCGAGCACGAGGCGGCGCAGCTCCGGCGCGCTCTGGCGGCGCAGCTCCATGGAGAGCGCGGCAACCTGACGGCCCTTGTCGTCGCGCTCCCCCACCAGACCGGGCACCTGGGGGGAGCCCAGCCACGCCTGGACCAACGTGGCCCAGCGCATCGCGGGGGTCTCCACGCACCACCGGTCGTAGGCGGTCGTTGGCATGATCATGACATCCGTGCCGGGAGTGTTGTCGACCAGCCCCGCCGCATAGGCGATTTCGATCACCAGCGCCGCGGCCGGTTCGGCGACGTCGAGAAGCTTCGCTGCCGCGCGGAAGTCCCGGACACTCAGACCGCCCGTGCGCAACGGGATGGGCGGGGTTGCACCCCAGGCTTCCAACAGCGCCGTCACCAGACGAATCATTGTGTCAGCGGCGAGGGCGGCCGCGCCGTCAACCTGGCCACGATCAATAGTCTTGCCGGTGAGCGCAGGCGGTTCACGATGCAACGTCCCGGCCGGACGGTCACCACGCAGGGTAAGCCCGACCTCCCGGGGAAGCTCAACCATGGTCTCCTCGACGCCGACCAGCAGACCCCGAGCAAGCAGTTGCTCCACGGGTGTGCGGGCGTCAGACGCATGGAGCAGCCGTCTCGCGTCGCCCGTGTGCCCGAGCGCCGGCCCGGCGGCGAGCCGATCAAGGAGCTGACGGGCCCGCGGACCGCACTCCTGGACGAGGGTCGCCACCCGCTCCGGTGCGGCCAGTGCAGCGCTGAGCTCGTCGAGGAAAGAGCCGCGCACGGCTCCATCGCGATCACGTTGGGCAGTGACCCCGATCGCCAGCGCGAGCCGGGCGAGATGGGTGTGCCGGTGCCCGGACAGGCAGGCACGTAACGGCCGACCTAGACCGAGTGGACGCTCACCGACAAGGTCGCGGACCATTGCGACAAGCCGGATGGCACTGTCATCCCCCCAGATCAGTGCACGTTCACGCAATGTCGCCACGGGCACTGCCACATCCGAGGCCCCGCAGAACCTGACGAGGTCCTCGGCACTCACCGGCGATGGAAGCAGCGTCAACGCCTCGCAGACCTCAAGGGTGAACGTGTCAAGCCGCTCAAGCGCGCGGGTCACGCTCACGCGAATTTCCAGGCGGGCGGCGAGGATGTCGAAGTCGGGCGGCGGCGGCGTGGCCAGATCCGGACGCAGAGCGAGCAGCCGGGTGAGCGCGTCGTCCGAAAGGCCCCGCAACCACCCGGCCAGGGTGGAGGAGACGTCAGGGCCATCCGCCGGCATGGGCACCCTCACAACGGTAGCCGGCCAGGTGCAGGGTCCGGCACGCCCTACCGCCTGTCGTGGTCAGATTCGTCGACCACCGGTGGGGAAACCCGTGGGGAAAACAAGCCGACACCGACCTCGGCCGTGCCCACCTGATCGAGAACCCAGCCACCGCTGACATCGAACCGGAGCACGGCCACCGCCGGATCAAGATCAAGTTCGCGTGGAAGGAGCGCTGCGAAGGCCCAGTCCGGCGGGCCGGTCGAAATTATGATCGAGGTCACCTGCAGCCGGCCCGCTGGGACGAGCGCGACCAGCGGGCTCGCGAAGACCGCCCTGGCAATCGCGTCGATCTCGTCCGCTG
>NZ_CAUVXI010000282.1:0-1291 GCF_963555845.1 Protofrankia sp. Cas8
GAGGCGATCACCGGGGTGGCCCAACGGGAAACCGTCCCCGACGAGGTCGTGCGCCGCGCCGACCAGGTCGAGCTCGTCGACATGGCGCCGGAGGCGCTGCGCCGCCGGATGGCGCACGGCAACGTCTACGACCCAGGGAAAATCGACGCCGCACTCGGGAACTACTTCCGGATCGGCAACCTCACGGCGCTGCGCGAACTGGCGCTGCTGTGGATGGCCGGCAAGGTCGACGAACAGCTCGACACCTACCGTGCCGAGCACGGCATCTCCCGCCGGTGGGAAACCCGCGAACGGGTCGTCGTCGCTCTCACCGGCGGATCCGAAGGCGAAACCCTCATCCGGCGCGGCGCCCGCATCGCCACGCGCGCCGGCGGTGAACTGCTCGCTGTCCACGTCACCCGCAGCGACGGTCTGATCAGCGCATCCGCGCAGACACTGCAACAGCAACGCGAGTTGGTCGAAAGCCTCGGCGGCAGCTACCACCAGGTCATCGGGCACAGCATCGCGGCAGCCCTGCTGGCGTTCGCCCGCGGCGAGAATGCGAGCCAGCTTGTGCTCGGCGCGAGCCGGCGCAGCTGGCTTGGCACCGTTCTCGGCGGCCGGGGGGTGGCGGCCGAGGTCATCCGCAGCTCCGGGAAGATCGACGTCCACATGATCCCACACGACCGGGCGGGCAGAACCTACCACGGGCTACCGGAGCTCACCGGTGGACTCACCCCCCGACGCCGGATCATCGGGGCGGCCCTCGCCGCGGTCGGCCTGCCCGCTCTCACCGTGGCGCTCACCCGGCTGCGGGGCGACGTCGACCTGGCCGGTGACCTGCTGCTCTACCTCACCATGATCGTCAATGTCGCGGTTGTCGGAGGCCTGTACCCGGCGCTGTTCGCAGCGGTCGGTGCGAGTCTGCTCGCCGACTGGTTCTTCACAGATCCGCCGCACACGCTCTATATGCGCAACACGGAGAACATCCTCGCGCTTGGCGTGTTCGTGGTGGTCGCCACCGCCGTGAGCGTCATTGTCGACATCGCCGCCCGCCGCACCCGGGACGCGGCACGGGCCCGCGCCGAGGCGGACACACTGTCCACCCTGTCCGGTAGCCTCGTCGCGGGGCAGGACGCCGTGTCCGCGGTGCTCGACCGGGTCCGCGAGACGTTCGGGATGACATCGGCCACGCTGCTCGAACGGCAGGACACCGGGCTCTCCCGGGCGGGCGACACCTGGGTGGTGGTCGGTGTCAGCGGCCCCGACCCGTGCCCGACACCGCAGGCTGCCGACACCGAGATTCCCATCC